>DATLBM010000627.1:0-9222 GCA_035526885.1 Thermoanaerobaculia bacterium
ATCGCGCAAGGCATCAATTCGTTCGACGAGAAGGACGTTTCGCGCGGCGGCCATAGGCAACGCCACGATCGCTCGTGCGCGGGTTTCGGTCGCTCGGGGAAACCCCTGAGAGATCAGTGACCTCACCTCACGGCGACTTCGACGGTTCGCCATTCCCGCGGTGGTGAAGAGCCGTTCGGCTCGTTACATCCCGATCGGGTGCCACACCGTCTTCGACTCCTGAAAGTCGAAGATCGCATAGGGGCCCTGGGAACGGCGCGCGTCGTCCCACCCGATCTTCGCGGCGTCGAAATGCACGACGCGCTTCACGTTTTCGGCAGCGGTCTTCTGCACCGTGGCGATGGCGCCGGCGTCCACACCGGTGGTGTCGATGGCGTTCACGTCCATGTGTGCCGCCATCCAGGGGATCAATTCGGACTTGATGCCGGACAGGAGATTCACGACGCCGGCGGGGACATCCGAGGTTTCGAAGACCTCGCCCATCGTCATCGCGGCCAGTGGCTGCTTTTCCGAGGTCACCGCCACGACCGTGTTGCCGCCGACGATGGCCGGCGCGACGCGGCTCACGAGTCCGAGGAGCGCGGGCTCTTCCGGGGCGATCAGGCCGACGACGCCCGTCGGCTCGGGCACCGTGAAGTTGTAATACGGGCCCGCGACCGGATTCACCGAGCCATAGAGCTGCACGAATTTATCGCTCCAGCCGGCGTAATAAACCCAGCGGTCGATGACGGCGTCCACTTCGCGGCGCGCGTCGGCGGCCGGCGATCCCTGCCGCCGCAGCTCATCCACGAGCTCCGCCGCGCGCGACTCGCACACTTCGGCGATGCGATACAGAATCTGGCCGCGGTTGTATGCGGTCTTGCCGCTCCAGCCGCCCAGCGCCTTGCGCGCCGCCACCACCGCATTCCGCAGATCCTTCCTCGAGCCTCGGCAGGCGTTCGCGAGCAACTCTCCCCCCTTGCCTTTCACCGCGTAATAGCGGCCCGATTCCGTGCGCGGAAACTCACCATTGATATAGAGCTTGTACGTTTTCCGTACGGCCAGACGCGGACTCATGACAGCACCACGTACGGGGCCAGGCCGTGCAGACCGCCCTCGCGCCCGAATCCCGATTCCTTGTACCCGCCGAACGGCGAAGTGGGATCGAATTTGTTGTACGTGTTGGCCCAGATCACGCCCGCGCGCAGCTGCTGCGCCATTTTCAGAATGCGCGAGCCTTTTTCCGTCCACACGCCGGCCGACAATCCATAAGGCGTGTTGTTCGCCTTCTCGATCGCCTCCTCGGGCGTGCGGAACGTGAGCACCGAAAGCACGGGACCGAAAATCTCTTCCTGGGCAATGCGATACGACTGGGAAACGCCCGTGAAGAACGTCGGCGCGAACCAGTAGCCGCGCTGCGGGAGCGAACAGGAGGACTGGAAAATCTCCGCGCCCTCGTCCACGCCGCTCTCCACCATCTCGCGAATCTTTTCCAATTGCGCTTTCGAGTTGATGGCGCCGACGTCGGTGTTCTTATCGAGCGGATTGCCGACGCGCAGGGTCTGAATGCGATCGCGCAGTTTGCGGATGACCGGCTCGACCACGGATTCCTGGACGAACAATCGCGAGCCTGCACAGCACACATGGCCCTGATTGAAGTAGATGCCGTTGATGATGCCCTCGACGGCCTGATCGAGCGGCGCGTCATCGAAGACGATGTTCGGAGCCTTGCCGCCCAATTCGAGGGTGAGCTTCTTTTTCGTCCCGGCCAGCGAGCGCTGAATGCGCTTGCCGACTTCCGTCGATCCCGTGAACGCGATCTTGTCAACGCCGTCATGCGACACCAGCGCCGCGCCGGTGGCACCGGCCCCGGTGATGATGTTCACGACGCCCGGCGGCAGATCGGCTTCCTGCAGGATCTCGGCGAGGAACATCGCGCTGACGGAGGTGGTCTCGGCGGGCTTTAATACGACGGTGTTGCCCGCGGCCAGTGCCGGCGCGAGCTTCCACGCGGCCATCAGCAACGGGAAGTTCCACGGAATGATCTGTCCCGCAACGCCCAGAGGGGCCACGTTGCGATTGGGAAACGCGTATTCGAGCTTGTCCGCCCAGCCCGCGTAATAGAAGAAATGCGCGGCGGCGAGGGGGATGTCGATGTCGCGCGATTCCTTGATCGGCTTGCCGCCGTCGAGCGTCTCGACCACGGCCAGCGCGCGCGCTTTTTCCTGGATCAGCCGGGCAATGCGATAGATGTATTTCGCGCGCTCGCTGCCCGGCATTTTCCGCCAGACCTTGTCGTACGCCTGGCGCGCAGCGGCCACGGCTTTGTCGACGTCGTGCGCGTCCGCCTCGGCAATCTCGCTCAATTTGTCTTCCGTGGCGGGATTGAGCGATTCGAACCATTTCTTCGAATGCGGCGTGACGAATTTCCCGCCGATGAACAAGTCATAACGCGGGGCCACTTTGACGTGGTCGGTCGATTCGAGGGACGGCGCGTACTCCCAGAGGACTGAGGACGAAGCCGGTCCGGGGGTGAGACGCTCGCGTGTTTCCAATTCAGCAGTCGTAGTCATACTCAATCAATCGTGAAATAGTCGCCGCTCTGATAGGCGCCGGTGCGCTCTTTGCGCAATTGCATCAGCACGTCATTGAGGAGCGACGACGCGCCGAAGCGGAACATGTCGGGATTCATCCATTCGCCGCCCAATGTTTCATAAAGGACCACGAGATAAGAGAGGGCGAGCTTGGCATTGGAGATGCCGCCGGCGGGCTTCATCCCGATTTTCACGCCGGTGGCGTGATGGAAGTCGCGAATGGCCTCCAGCATGCACAATGTGACGGGAAGCGTGGCATTGACCGCCACTTTGCCGGTGGAGGTCTTGATGAAATCGGCGCCCGCGAACATGGCGATGAGCGACGCCTTGCGCACCTGGTCGTAATTCGCCAGTTCGCCGGTCTCGAGAATCACTTTGAGATGCGCGGGACCGCACGCTTCCTTCACTTCGGCGATCTCGTCGAATACTTTCTGATGATTGCCGGAGAGAAACGCGCCGCGATCGATGACCATGTCGATCTCGTCGGCGCCGGCGGCCACGGCGTCGCGCGTCTCGCGCACTTTCACTTCCGTGTAGGTCTGGCCGCTGGGAAACCCGGTGGCCACCGAGGCGATGTGCACGTCGCTGCCCTTCAAGGCCGCGCGGACGAACGGAACCATGGTCGGATAAACGCAGACCGCCGCCACGTGCGGGATGGTGGGATCGGAGGGATCGGGGCGCATGGCCTTCTGACAGAGCGCGTGCACTTTGCCGCGCGTGTCTTTTCCTTCCAGCGTGGTGAGGTCCATCATGCTGATCGCCAGATGGAGACCCCACACCTTCGATTCTTTCTTCAGCGACCGCTTGGCCAGCGACGCGGCGCGCTCCTCGAGGGCCACGGCATCGACACCGTGCATCATCTCCAGCGCGTCGCCCAGACTGCGGCGAAGCTGGGCCGGGGCAAAGGTGCCCGGCGCCTGCGTGATCAGTGACTCGGACATAGGCCGCATACGTTAGCACTACTCGGCCACCCACCCGAGAACGACCGGCCCGCCGGAGGCCCTTCGTCGTTCCCCGGGCGGGCGGTCGAGCAGCGCTAATGCCTACGGCCGAGAAGAACGTCGACGGAAATCCACGATCTTGTCTTCGACCGGGGTCCAGTTCGTGCCGTCGAAGGTCCACGTGTCGGACAGGTAGATCTGGCCGGCGAAGCCGCCGTTCAGGATGAAGCGGCCGGAGGCCTCGTCGAACTCCAGCGCGCCGTTCTGCCGCGCGGCGGGCATTCTCGACGGGTGCAGCTCCGTCCAGGTGCCCGAGGCGCCGTCCCACAGCCAGGTGTCGTTGATGTAGGACTGCGTGACGTTCTTCTTTGCGTCGATCGTGGCGCGCAGGCCGCCGAAGAGCAGCACCTTGCCGTCGCGAGGATCGATCGCGATCTGCGAGCCGAAGCGAATGCCCGGCGCCGCCGTCTTGGTCATCTCCGTCCAGGTCGTGCCGTCGAACGACCACATGTCCGAATAGCGGGTCACGTGATCGTCGATGCTCGGACGGCCGGAGCCGCTGTAGATGATGGTCTTCTTGGCGCGCGTGTCGTACCACATGGCCATCTGCGCGCGGTGGCCCGGCTTCTTGCTCGGCTTGAGCTTGGTCCAGGTCGTCCCGTCCCAGGTCCAGGTTTCGTCGCGATAGTTGACCTCGTCGTAGCCGCCGAACATCACCGTCTTCTTGATGTTCTGGTCGTAGGCGATGGCGGCGAAGCGGCGGAAATCGGGGACCGGCTTCGGCGTGAAGGTCTTCCACTCCGCGCCGTTCCACTCGAAGACGTCCTGTCCTCCGCACACGAGCACGAGCACGTTGCGATCGGTGTCGAAGGTCGAGGCGGGCGTGACGCACGAGCCGGGCTTGGCAGCGCTCTCCACCCGCGTCCAACCCTTGGCGCCGGTGTAGCTCCAGAGATCGGGCTCGTAGGAGATGGAGGTGCCGTAGCTGAATTCGGTGAGACCGCCGAAGAGCCAATCCACGCCGCGCGCGGAATCGCGGCGGAACGCGGACAGCGATCGCGGCGCGGGACGCGACGGCGAGGCCATGAAGCGCCAGAGCTTGTTCTTGAGCTGGTAGATGCCGGACTCGTTGAGCGAGCCGAAGTTCGAGCTGCCGCCGTAGCGGAGGATGCGCTGTTCGCCCGGATCGTAGGTCACGGCGGCGCCGGTGACGCGGGAGATGGCGAAGCCGACCAGCGTCGTGTCGAGCTTCGTCCAGCTCGTGCCGTTCCACTCCCACACTTCATCCGTGAGCGGCGTGTCGCCCGAGCAGAGGCCGCCCATCGCCAGGACGGTCTGCGTGTGCGCCTGATAGGTGAGCGCGGCGTCGTGCACGCAGGTGGGCAGCGGGTCGGCCGTGACTTTCTCCCACGTCTTGCTCGCGGACTTCCACCGGTACATCTGCGTCTTGAAATCGGTGTCGATGCCGACCAGGATCGTCTCCTGGCGCGCGGCGTCGTAAGCCAGCTGAGGCTTGTCCACTTTCGGACCGCTGCCGCTGGCCTGAGCCTCACTCCAGTTGGTGCCGTCGAACTCCCAGGTGTCGTACAGCGGCTCGATGGTCTTGCCGTCGGCGCCGTACTGATAGCCGCCGAAGAGCACGGCGCGATCGCGATCGCGATCGTAAGTCAGGGCGTGATACTGCCGGGCCAGCGGCTTCGTGGCGGTGTCGAGCTGCTGCCACTGGCCGTTCTGCCAGGCCCACGTGTCGTTGAGGAGCGAGAACCGGCCGCGCAGCACGTTCGACTCGAGACGTCCGCCGAAGAGGAGCACGCGCGCGCGCTTCGAGTCGTAGACCATCGCATGCACGGAGCGGGGCGCGGGACGGGTGTCGGGGAACTGCTGCACCCACTGGTCGTGGACGAAGATCCACGTCTCGTCGGTGGCGTGCGTGAGGCCGGTGGCCGGATCCTCGATGCCGCGTCCGCCGAACAGCACGGCGTTTCCGCCGGCTTCATCGAAGGCCATGCGCGTCTGCAGCCGGGGCGAGGGATGGTTCGCCAGAAGTGGGACGGCCAGCAGCGATGCAACGACGAACTGAATCACCCGTTTCGGCGTGAGAACGCTCATCCGTGAAGATGCCTCATTTTCCGTGTAAGTATTGACGCTCCGCGAGTTGCGGTTCAGCAGCCGATCCGAACCGCCCCTTTCGAGGCTAAATTCCGATCCTGCCGCGCTGGTGCTGAGACGTTTCAGGGGACAAAAGGAAACGCCGGCCCTCGCGAGCCGGCGTCGTTTTCAGGAAGGTGTTGCGCGGCCCCGTCACATCCCCGCGCGAGGATCGACCCCATACTCCTCGGCGATGCTCACCAGACGCTGCTCCACGTCCTCGCCGGCATCGCCCAGACTGGTGCGGATTTTCTCGATCTCGGCCAGGTCCTCCTGTTCCAGGGCGAACCCGTGAGACTGCAATGCATCCTGCGGACTGTCCATCAGACGCCGCCGGAACTCGGGATGCTCGATGGCGCGGCGCACGACCGCACCGATCATCTCGTTTCGCATTCGGTACCTCCGCGACCGTAGGGAGCAAGAGGTGGGCCGGGCGGGGAGCGGAGCGAGTGGAGTCGTCGAGTCGTCGAGTCGTCGAGTCGTCGAGTCGTCGAGTCGTCGAGTCTCATAGCCTCATAGCCTCATAGGAGAAAACGCGCTGCCGGTGGCGCTCGCCTCTATGAGACTCTGAGACTATGAGACTGTGAGACTCGTCAACTTGATGACTTGACGACTCGAAGACTCGTCGACTCGGCGACGGCGAAGCCCGGCTCCGCCGGGCTAACCCCGCCACCGCACGGTCACCAGCGCTTCCTTCAAGTGCAGCGGAAAGCGGCTGCCCACATGGTGTTGCGTGTACTCGACCGTCACGTCCACTCCGCGCTTCAGGCCCACCCGCACGCCGCCGTCGACTTTGTCCCAGTTCCACCAGATGCTCGGCGCCGGGAAGCCGGGCACCGGGCCGAAGTCGTTGCGCAGCGAACTGGCGCGCACCGCGGGCTGGATCGATTCGATGGGGCCGATCGTCAGCGGGATGTGGTAGCCGGCCTCGACTTCCCAGCCGCGACGATCGTTGCCCGCGATGGCCTGCTGCGTGTACTGCGCGATGAGCGTCGCGGAGTGCCATTCCGCGTAGACGCGCGCGCCGGTCTCGATCTTGTCGCGTCCGTCGAGCGGCAGGCCTCGCGGCGTGATGCCCGGGATCTCGTCGAGCACGAGCAGATCGAGATCGCCGCCGTACTTCGTGCCGGTCAGCTCCTCGCGGTCGGCGAGCTCGCGCTGATAATGAAAAACGATCGCGTCGAAGCCCGCCGACTGATCGTCGCGCTGCCAGCGGTAGCCGAGGGCTTCGCCCCATTGGACGTGGTTCGTGTTGAAGAAGAGGTCTTCCGTTTCGGCGTTGTAGAGGACCGGAAAGCCTGATCCGAAATCCGTCGGCTCGCCGCGCAGCTCCTTGGGCGTGCCGTTGTCGCCGGCCAGCGCGTTCGTGTCGCGGAAGAAGAGCGGATTGCCGTTCGCGGCCTGCACGCGCCAGTAGAAGTTGCGGCCCACGGTGCCGCCGGTCAGCACCTGCACGTCCTCGAAGCGATTGAAGGCCGTGGCCGCGAGGCCGTAGCTTTCGAGGAGGCGCACGGGCTGGCGCTCCATCTTCGGGAACTTGCCCGCCTGCAAAAAGAACGTGGTGTGGTCGGGACGTTCGAGGATCTCAGGCTTCGGTCCGATGCGCACGAAGAGCTCATCGGCGTCGACCTGCCGATCGGTCGAGGTGGGGTTGCGGCGATGCAGGGCCTGCACGTGCACCTTCGCGCGCACGGCGAAGAGATCGCCGTAACCGCCGTCGAGCTGCAGATCGGCGACGTTCAGCTCGAGGTGATGTCCGGGATCGGGCGTGCGCAGCATCGCGCCCGGAGGAAAAGGAACGGGATGGCTCTCTTTGTCGCTCCAGCGATAATCCGCGCGAAGCTCGAGGCGATGACCCCACGACCACGCGTTCTGGGCAAAGAGTGAAGGACAGACGAAGAGCGCCAGGGCAATCCATCTCTTGTACGGCATGCCGCGATTTTAATCGGCTTTGCGCAGCAGAGTCCCGGCGCGGTCCAAATCCTGCCGGCGTTCCCTTCTCTTGACGAAGGCCTCGTCGAATGCGACCTGCACGATGGCCGCGACGGGAATGGCCATGATCGCGCCGATGATGCCGAGGAGCGACGCGCCCAGGAGGAAGGCGATGAAGACCGCCAACGGCGAGATGGCGACCTTCCTGGCCATGATCCTCGGCACGATCAGATAGTTCTCCACTTTCTGCAGCAGGACGGCGAAGACGAGCACCGACCAGAACTGCCAGCGTGAGTTGAGCAGGGCGATGATCAGCGCGGGAATCGCACCCACCGTCGGACCGATGGCGGGAATGAGCTCGCCCACCGCGGCGATGATCGCCAGCGGCAGCGCATACGGCACGCGCAGCAGCACCAGGCCCACGAACGTGGCCACGCCGATGATCGCGCTGAGCAGCAGTTGCGCGGAGAGCCAGCCGCTCATGCGCTTGGCCACGCGCATCAGCGTGCGCCTGCCGCGTCCGCGCACTTCCGGCGGATAGACGAGCAGAAACAGGTTCCGCAGCCGCTCGGCGTCGATGAGCATGTACGCGACCATGAACAGCACCGCGAATACGGAGCCCACGGCGACGGCCGCGTTGCGCATGTACGCGAAGACGCGCGAGCGCGGCATCTCGGCGGTGCTCAGCTCGTCGCGGATGACGTTCACCGGCACGCCGTACGACTCCAGCGGCACGAGCACGTTCTTGTCGATCAGCTCCGGCAGCCGCTGGCCGAGCTCTTTCGTGTCGTGGATGAAGCGCGGCACGACCAGCACGCCGACCACCAGCACGGCCACCAAGAGCGGCAGGTAGACGATCATCACCGCGGTTCCGCGCGAGAGCTTGCGGCGGAAGTGGTAGCGCCAGAGGATGCGCACGCGCCGCACCGCCGGAGCGATTCCCGCCGCCAGCACGGCGGCGATGAAGACGAGCAGCAACGCGTCGCGCGCGAACCACAGCACCGCCGCGCCCGCGGCCAGCGCGAGCACGATCAGCACCTTGCGCGTGAACAGCTCCAGCTCACTGCGCGGACGCTGCTCTTTCTGGTCGACGGGACGTGGATAGAGCACCAGCCGTCAGCTCCCCAGGAACCGCGTGATGGCGGCCTCGATCTGTCCCTTCGGCACCGCGCCGACGAGGCGTCCCGCTTCGTTGCCGTCGCGGAAGAAAACGATCAGCGGAATGCTCTGCACCTGGAACGCGGCCGCGGTGCGCGGGTTCTCATCGACGTTGAGCTTTCCGAACCGCACGTCGGTGCGCTCGGACGCCAGCGCGTCGATGACCGGCCCGACCATCCGGCACGGCCCGCACCACGCCGCCCAGAAGTCCACCACGTGTTTGCCTCCGGCGATGACGGTGCCGAAGGTGGCGTCGGTGAGCGTAGCCGGTTGGCGGTTGGCGGTTGGCGGTTGGCGGTTCGAGGTCAGCGCGGTTTTGCAGTTGCCGCAGACCGCGGTCTTGCCACTCGCGAGCGCGGGCACCCGATTGGCCTGCCCGCATTTCGCGCACCGAACGATCTCGCCATCCATTGGCGAGCTGAAATTGCGAACGTCCCGCCAACAAACCGCCAACCGCCAACCGCCAACCG
>DATLBM010000628.1:0-5716 GCA_035526885.1 Thermoanaerobaculia bacterium
CTCACGGATCCCGAACTGCGTCCCGGGATCGAGCGCGCGGCGGAAGGAGCGCGTGCGAGCGGGACGCCGTTCATCAGCTTCTTCACGCCCGCGGAGATGTTGTCGCTCGCTCGCGATGCAGGCTTTCACGAGGTCGAGCACGTGTCGTCAGCGACGCTGGCGGAACGCTACTTCGCGGGGCGCAGCGATGGTCTTCGTCCGCCGGACAATGCCGAGGAGTTGCTGGTCGCCAGGACTTAGTGGAATGCCACCAGCTCCCCTTGATACGTCTCCACGACCTCGGAAAACGGCACGTGGTCCCGCGTGTACAGCACGGCGCGGTGCTGCAAGACGTCCTTGGGGATGCGAAGCGAGCGGCGCGGCGTCCACAACTGAGTTACGGCGATCGTGCGTCGATACGGCTGGAGTGACTGCACCGCTTTGCCGAACGGCGTCTGCGTCGTTTCGAGGAGCGCGTTCATCTCCGCGGTCAGCCGCGCGGGCACGTACCAGTTGTCCGCTTCCGACAGCACGTGCGCTCCGCAGCGCAGCTCGACGCGGCGGTAGCGGACTTCCGAGGCGTCGTGAACGCGGAGGCGCTGCAACTGGTCGGCGGACGGCGCTTTGGCGACACCGGTCACGCGCACGGCCACGATCCTCGGATCGTCGGCCATGTGATGTTCGCCGCACCACTGTTCGAGCACGCGCGTCGCGGACGACGCCGCGAGGATGTCCGCGTTCAGCGTCCGCAACTCGGCGCGGGCATCGGAGTGCGCGCAGGAAACTGCGAGCGCGGCGCAGAGCGCGAGCAGCGCGGCCGGCTTCATGCCGCGCATGGTAAACGCGCGCCGGTCAGAACTCGATCTGCGCCCCCAGCTCCACCACGCGATTCGGCGGGAGACGGAAGAAGCGCGCCGCGCTCTCGGCGTTGCGCATCATGGAGGCGAAGATCTTCTCGCGCCACTGCATCATGCCGCTGGGGCGCTTCGTGACGATGAGCGTTTCGCGGCCGAGGAAGTAGGTCGTGTCCATGGGCGGGACGACCAGGCCCTGCTCCGACGCGCGCGCGAGCAGCGCCGGCACGTCGATGTCTTCCATGTAGCCGTAGCGCGCCTGCACGCGATGGACGCCGGCGCCGAGGTCTTCGACGGTGAAGCGCTCCGTCTCGCTGACGTGCGCGATCTCCTCGCTGGTGATGGTCAGCAGGATCACGCGCTCATGCAGGGCCTTGTAGTGCTTGAGGCTGTGCAGCAGCGATGCGGGAATCGCGTCCGCATTGCGATGCATGAAGACTGCGGTCCCGGGCACGCGAATGGGCGGACGCGCGCTCAGCGACTGGAGGAACAACTGCGGCGTGAGAGCGCCGTCGCGAAGCTTGGCCGCGAGGAGTGCGCGTCCGCGGCGCCAGGTGGTCATGACCGTGAAGACGGCCGCCGCAACGAGCAGCGGGAACCATCCGCCGTCGACGATCTTCGCGTAGTTCGCGATCAGAAACGCGAGATCGCCGGCGAGAAACGCCGCCGTGATCAAGCCCGCGGTGACACGGCTCCAGCCGCGCAGATCGCGCGCGACGACGTACGCGAGAATGGTGGTGATGATCATCGTCGTGCTCACCGCCACGCCGTATGCGCCGGCGATGTTGCTCGAGGAGCCGAAGCCGATGACCAGCACGATGGTCGCCGCGAGCAGTGCCCAGTTCACGGTGGGCATGTAGATCTGTCCGATCTCGACCTTCGAGGTGTGGATGATCTCCATGCGCGGCAGGTAGCCGAGCTGAATGGCCTGGCGCGTCAGCGAGAACGCGCCGGAGATGATGGCCTGCGAGGCGATGACGGTCGCGCACGCGGCCAGCGCCACGAGCGGATAGACGCTCCACTTCGGCGCCAGCAGGTAGAACGGATTCGCGGCGGCGCGCGGATGCTCGATCAACAGCGCGCCCTGCCCGAGGTACTGCAGCATCAACGCGGGGGCGGCCACGGAGAACCAGTCGACCTGAATGGGCTTCTCGCCGAAATGTCCGAGGTCGGCGTAGAGCGCCTCGCCTCCGGTGGCGACGAGGAACACCGCGCCGAGGACCAGGAATCCGGGCATCCCGTTGTTCATGAAGAAGCGCACGGCGTGCATCGGATTCAGCGACCCGAGCACCGACGGATGCATGGCGATCCCCTTGATGCCGAGGAGCGCGAGCACGGTGAACCACGCCAGCGTGATCGGTCCGAAGATGAGGCCCACGCCCGCGGTGCCGCGGCGCTGGAACATGAACAGTCCGACCAGGATCATGATGGTGATGGGGATGACGTACGGCTTGAAGAACGGCGTCGCCACTTCCAGACCTTCGACGGCGCTCAGCACGGAGATGGCGGGCGTGATCATGCCGTCGCCGTAGAGCAGCGCCGCGCCGAAGACGCCCAGGATCACCAGCGTGGCCTTGACTGCGCCGCGGCGCCGCTTGCTGTGACCGATCAACCCGAGGAGCGCGAGGATGCCGCCCTCGCCACGGTTGTCGAAGCGGATCACGTACACGTGGTACTTGATGGTCACGACGGTGACGAGCGTCCAGAAGATCAGCGACAGCACGCCGTAGACGTTGGCGGTGGAGACGGGCACCGCGTGATGGCCGAAGAAGCACTCGCGCATCGCGTACAAGGGGCTCGTACCGATGTCGCCGTAGACGATTCCGAGCGCGAGAAGAGAAAGAGAGAAAAGACGCTTGCCGTGTGGCTGGTGACCTGACATCCGGATCGAGTCTAACGCGCTATGTCATTGACCGGTCGAATCTTAACGGTTTCTTAAGGCGTGTCGCGCGGTGTCATCCTGAGCGGAGCCGAAGGACCTTCCCCCGATGCCAGGGGAGAAGGTCCCTCGACCGTCCACCGCTGCGCTCCGGCGGCTCGGGATGACACCGCGCGCTGCGCGTGTCTCGCGAAGAGCGACGGCGCGTAGATCCAGGCGAAGAGATCGAAGATCCGCATCAATGGATGAGCGGGCGCGCCGAGGAGGAAGAACCATCCGTGACCGGTGCGGCTGGTGAGCGCGATCTCGGCCGCGATCGACAACACGAGCCACGCGATGCCCACGCCGAGGGCGTGCGAGACGTCGCAGCTCCGCGCCGCGATGCGCGTGTAGCAGAACGCGGCGAGCAGCGTCGCGCCGATCGCGGCAGCGCACGCAAAAGCCTGCGGTCCGATCTGCGAGCGCGCGGCCACGACGAGCGTCGCCGCCATCAGCCAGAACAGCAGCACGAGCGAGGCGGTGAAGAGAAATCGCGTCATGACTCTTCCAACGATCGCCGCCGCGGGCGGTCGCAAAGAAGTTCGAAGGGCGCGCTTCGGAAATGCGAAATGGTGTGCGAAGAAACCGCTAAGGCTCGCCGATGAAGCGATAGCCGATCCACGGCTCGGTCACGATGTAGCGCGGCGACGACGGATCGGGCTCGATCTTCCTGCGCAGTGCGCTCATGTGCACGCGCACCGTATCCGCGGTCGTACCGGGAGCATCGCGCCAGACGCGCGCGATGATGTGCTCCGTGAACATCGGCTTGCCCGCGTTGGACGCGAGCACTTCGAGCAGCTGATATTCGGTCGGCGTGAGACGCACGTCGCGACCGCCCTGGATCACGCGCCGGCGCTCGAGATCGATGGAGAGCCCATCGAAGACGAGCGTCGTCGCGGCCGTGCCGCCGACGCGCCGCAGATGCGCGCGGATGCGGGCCATCAGCTCTCCGACGGAGAAGGGCTTGGTCACGAAGTCGTCGGCGCCGAGGTCGAGCGCGCGGATCTTGTCCGCGTCGTTGCCGCGCACGGACAGCACGAGGATGGGCGTGCGCGCGACCGCGCGGATGGCGGCGATCAACTCGAATCCATCGGAGCGCGGCATGGCCAGATCGGTGAGCACGAGCTCGGGCGCGTGCGTCTCGAAGGCGCGCATGCCGTTGAATCCGTCGCCGGCCGTGGCGGTGGTGTATCCCGCCGCTTGCAGCTCGCGCGCGATGGACTCGCGAATGGCGGGATCGTCATCGACGACGAGGATCAGCGGCGCGATGCTCATGCGGGCTCCGCCACTGGCTCCGTCACCGGTAGCGGCGCCGCCGGCACATCCAGCCGCGCCACCGGTCCCCCGCCCTCCCTCGGCAGAATCCCGATCGTGCCGCCGTTTGCCGCGGCCAGTCCGCGCGCGATCTCCAGTCCCAGGCCGCGGTGATCGCCGGTGGCGGCGGCGAGCAGATTGCCGTGCGCGTCGGCCACGCCGGGAGGCAGGCCGCGGCCGCGATCGAGCACCTCGATGCGCACCTGCGCAACATCGAGCGGACGCGCCGTCAGCTCGATGGCCGCCTCGGGCGGCGACATGCGATGCGCGTTCTCGATCAGATTCACCAGGATCTCCAACGCCAGCGACGGATCGACGTTCGCGTCGGGACACTCATCCGCCACACGAATGGCCACCGGACGTTCGTTGAAGACGAGCGGCAGGTTCTCGCGCACGGCGCGAAAGAGGTCCGCGGGCGGGGTCGGCTCGCGCCGCGGCTGCGCGCGTCCCGCTTCGAGCCTGGCCATCGAGAGAAGGTTGTCGATGCGACGCCGCAGCCGCGCCGTCTCGGCGATGATTCCCTCCACCGCCCCGCGATCGGAAGTCCGCCGCAAAGCCTCGGTGTGGATGGTGATGGCGGTGAGCGGCGTGGTGAGGTCGTGCGAGATCGCGCGCAGCAACGACGTCTTCAGCGTCTCGCTTTCGCGAATGGCCTGCACGTGCGCGTTCTCTTCGATGATCTTCTCGCGCTCGACGGCCAGGCTCACCAGCCCCGACGCGGAGACGAGCGCCTTCATCGACGCATCGGTACCGCGCGCGACGAGCGCGCCGATGGTCTTGCCGCCGATGAGAAGCGGAAGATAGACGTCGCGGCCGAGAGGCGACGGAGACTCCAGCGGCTCCTTGTGGCGGCCGATGCCCGCGATCACGTCTTCGATCTCGTCGGGCCTGGCGCCGGACCACCAGATCACGTTCTGGCGGTACGGGCTGCCGTCGAAGAGCACGAGCCCACCTTCGCGCGCGCCGAGCAGTTTGAGCGCCCGGCCGGCGGCCTCGCCCAATGCACCGGCGGTGAAGAGCTCGACGCTCAGGTCATACAGCGTCTCCAGCTCGGTGCGGCGCCGCTCGGCGCGATCGGCCTGCAACTGCGCGGCGAGGACGAGACGGCTGACGACGACCGATGTGACGAGGAACGCGGCCAGCACGAACCAGTTCGACGCGTCGGCGATGCGAAACGTGTAGAACGGCGGAAAGAAGAAGAAGTTGTAGCAGAGCGTCGCCAGGATCGAGGCCGCCGCGCCGGCAGGCAATCCGCCGCGGATCGCGGAGATCAGCACGACGATCAGAAACGCGAACCCGACGGTGATCGGATTGACGCGCATCTGATGTCCGGCCGCCGTGACCACGGCGGTGCCGCCGATCGCGATCAGCCACGCGGTGACGCGCGAAGTCATCGCATAGCGATAACACGAATCGCGGCGGTGCGGCGTTAAGAGAGCCTAAAGACTCACCCGCGCAACGCTTCGATGGGCTCCAGTCGCGCGGCGGTCAGCGACGGGTACAAACCCGCGAACAGGCCCACGCCCACGGCGAAGCCGGTCGAGATCAGGATGCCGAAGGACGAGACCGGGAGGCCCGCGGGGAAGAAGCCGGCGATGAGCTTCACGACGCCCATTCCCAACGCCAATCCCGCGGCGGCGCCCAAGGCGCT
>DATLBM010000629.1:0-4920 GCA_035526885.1 Thermoanaerobaculia bacterium
ATCGTCGCGATGCGGCGCGTCGAGGTGCGCTGCCCCGAACAGCCCGTCGCGCTGCGCGCACTCGTCACCTTCCGCGGACCTCCTTCGCCGGCCTGACGCCTGTCAGCCGCCAGTCGCGAAGGAGGACGTCGTGTCCCTCAGAAAACTGCTGGGGAACGTGTTGATTTTTGCCATGCTCGAGATCGGCGTGTACTCCGGCGCGCGCATGCCGCCGGAAGAGATCGAGAAGCTGCTCAACGTCATGAACCGCACGCAGGTCGTGCACATCGTCAAGCGAGAGGGCGAGTGATGGTCATCTCGCCGCGCAGATCGCGCTGCATTTCTTCTTTCACGCGCGACACGGCGTAGCCGCGGCTGAAGAGGAACGTCAGCTTCGCGATCGCCGCTTCGACGGTGAGGTCGTAGCCGCTGATCACGCCCGCTTTCGCGAGCGCGGAGCCCGCGGTGTACTCGTCGAGATCGACGTGGCCGGTGAGGCATTGGCTGCAGTCGACGACGACCACGCCGCGCGCCGTGGCCTCGGACAGCGCGGCGAGAAAATCAACGTCGCGATCCGGCCCGTTGCCCACGCCGTACGCCTGCAGCACCACCGCCTGCACCGGCGGCGCGAGCACGTTGCGGAGGAAGCTCGCGGAGATGCCGGGGATCAGCCGCACGACGCTGAGGATCGCGGTTTCGACGTCGTGCACCTGAAGCTCGGCGCCGGGTGGGCGAACGAGATCCGCGCGCACTTCGATGTCCACGCCGAACGTCGCCAGCGCCGGAAAGTTCGGCGAGACGAAGGGCGTGAGGCCGTGCGTCGACACTTTCACCGCGCGATTGCCGCGCAGCAGCTGGCGTCCGAAGTAGAGGCAGACCTCGGGGATGTCCAGCGTGGCAGCGGCGAGGAGTGAGGACACGAGGTTGTCGCGCCCGTCGCTGCGCAGCTCGACGAGCGGAATCTGCGAGCCCGTGACGACGACCGGTTTGGCGAGACCTTCGAGGATGAAGGGGAGTGCCGAGGCCGTGTAGGCCATCGTGTCGGTGCCGTGGAGGACGACGAAGCCGTCGTAGTCCGCGTAGTTCGCGGCGATGTCGCGCGCGATCTTCATCCACTCGACGGGGGTCATGTTCGACGAGTCGAGCAGCGGGTCGTACTCGTGGATGACCACGTCCGGCATGGCCGGGTCGCGCAATTCGGGCATGCCGCGCAGGTGTTCCTGGAGCGAGCCGGGTGCGGGCGCGTAGCCGTCCGGCGTGCGCTGCATGCCGATCGTGCCGCCGGTGTAGATGATGTAGACGCGCTTTCTCACGGAGGGCGATCATATCCGCGGGCGGAATAGAAGCGCGCCCGCGGCGCTTCTCGTCTCCCTGCAGGCGGATTCCGTCTGCACATTCTTTAACAATCTGCCAGCTCCTTGAACCCCGCCGAAGGCGAGGTTCCGCTAGGCCAGAAGGAGGATTCATGAGGACTTATGAAGTCCTGTTCATCCTTTCTCCGCAAGTGACGGAGGAAGAGGCGACCAACCTGGTTGCCGATTTCAAGGGCATCGCCGAGAAGAACGGTGCGACGCTCAAGAACGAAGAGGCGTGGGGTCGCCGCCGCCTCGCCTATCCCATCAACAAGTCGAACGAAGGCATCTACCACCTCTTCGTTTTGGAGAGCGAGTCGTCGCTTTCCGAGCTCGACCGCCGCATGAAGAACGTCGACCGCGTCCTGCGTCACGTGATCGTGCGCACGGACCTCGAGCACAAGCGCGCGGAGAAGCTGGCCAAGCGCAACCCGAAGAAGGAGCGCGTCCGTCCCGCCGCCCCGGCCCCTGCTGCCGCTGCGCCCGAGATCGAGAGCGCGATGATCGCCGCCGCTGCCGACGACACGGCGCCGCAGGCATAAGGAGACGACACCATGGCAACGACGACTGGTCCAGCACGCAGAGGTCCGGGCGGTCCCGGCGGCGGCGACGATCGCCGCGGCGGTCCGGGTGGCGGTCCGGGCGGAAAGAAGAAGTTCTTCTACCGCCGCAAGCGCGTCTGCAAGTTCTGCGTCGAGAAGATCGAGTACATCGACTTCAAGGACGTGAAGACGCTCCAGCAGTTCATCCCCGAGCGCGGAAAGATTCTGCCGCGCCGCATCTCCGGCACTTGCGCGCTGCATCAGCGCAAGCTGCAGAACGCCATCAAGCGCGCGCGCATCGCCGCGCTGCTGCCGTTCACGGCCGACTGATTCTTCATCGAATGATCGAACCCCTCTCCTCGAGCGAGCCCGTGCTGCTGCAGCCGCCTTCCTTCGGACGGCGCGTGCGCAGCGTCATCGGCTACTCGCTGCTGACCGCGCTGATGATCGTGGCGCGCATGCCGGTCTTCGTGCCGGCCGCGCTGCTGCATTGCGCGATCCGCCACGGGCGCCGCGCCGCCTGGGCCGTGCTGGCGATCACGATCGCCATCGTCGGCCTGTACGCCGCGTCGGCGCCGCTCGAGACCCCCGACCTGCAGCGCATGATGTGGGCCTCCCTCGGCGCAGTCGTGGTGGCCATCGCTTTTCCGGCGATGGCGGCCGTGCCGCTGGTGGCGCGCGCCGAATCCTTCGGCCGCGTGCTCGTGTTCCTCATCGCCGGCTCGCTGGTGGGACTGGCGGCGACGGAAGTCGCGTCACGCATGCTCTTCGCGTTCTCGCCGTTCGCCATGGAAGTGGCCCAGACCAAAGCGGTCTGGCTCGAAGTGGCGAAGATGTACCGCGAGCTCAAGGCGCCGGCGGAGATGATCCGTCTCGCCGAGCAGGCCGGTCCTGTGAATGCGTACGTGTTGCCCGGTCAGCTCATCGCGTCCATCGCCGTGATCTACGTCCTGAGCCTGCTGATGTACGGCCGGCTGCGCGGATGGCAGGATCGCGAGGCGGCGCGCCCGTACCTGTTCCGCAATCTCCAGTTGCCCGAGTGGCTGCTGTTCGCGTTCATCTTCGGAGGGCTCACGCCGATTGCCGGCGGGATGCTGCAGAAGGTCGCCGCGAACACGCTGGTGGTGGTCGTGCTTCTGTACATCGTGCAGGGACTGGCCGTCGTCCGCTCGCTGATGGTGACCATGGGCGCGGGGCCGGTCGGCTCGCTGTTCACGTGGATGCTGCTGGGCTTCCTGTTCTTCACGGGCGTGAGCCAGGTGCTCCTCGGCGTGCTGGGGCTATTCGATCCATTCTTCGATTTCCGACATTTCAAGAAGCGAAAGGACGACTCTCATGAAAGTCATTCTGACTGAGGAGATCCGAGGCCTCGGGACGCGCGGCGATGTGGTGACCGTCAAGGACGGCTACGCGCGGAATTACCTCATTCCGAAAAACCTCGCCCAGGAAGCCACCAACAGCAACCTGAAGGCGATCGAGCACCGCCGCCACAAGTGGGCGCTGCTCGCGCAGGAAGAAAAGAACGCGGCTCAGAAGCAGGCCGACCGCGTCAAGGGCGTGAAGATCCAGATCGAGAAGCGCGTGGGCGAGCACGGACACCTGTTCGGCTCCGTCACGGCGAACGAGATCGCGGACGCGCTCATGGAGAAGGGCATCGAGGTGGACAAGCGCCGCATCGAGCTCGGCTCGCCGATCAAGAACATCGGCGTGCACGACGTCGAAGTGCGCCTGCACCGCGACGTCACCGCTGCGATCCAGGTCGAAGTGGTGGCCATGGGCGTGGAGAAGCTCGAAGAAGCGCCGGCCGCCGCCGAAGAAACCGCGGCCGAGTAATTCCGAAGCTCGAGTAGGGCGGGCGGAAGCCCGCCCTACGTTATGCTCCGCGCGATGGCAGACGACCGCTACGTCGACGCTCCTCCCGCCGGTGCGGATGACTGGCGCGAGGTGTGGCGCGAGGATCGCCGCTTCCGCCCGCGCGCGTCGAAGCAGGAGCTGGTCCTGGCGCGATTGCGGCGCATGGTGCGCCGCGCCACCGAGCCGGACGCGGAACGCCAGAAGGACTTCAATCTCGTTCTGCTGGACCTCCTTCAGGACGTCCGCAACGACGTCGTGGCGGTGCGTCGCGATCTCCGCAACGACATCGATGCGCTGCAGCGCGATCTCTCGTCCGCGCTGGCCGCGGAGAGCAGGCGCCTGCACGAGCTGGTGATGATCGCCGCGAAGCGGAACGACGCACTCATCGCCGCTCTGGATCAGAAGATCGAAAGCGTGGCCGTACGCGCGCGCGACGCGGTCAATCCGCCGGTGACGCCGGACGTGCTCTATCGCCGGATCGAGGACGCGCTGCGCGGCAGCGAGGCGCACGTGCGCGCCGACGTGATGCATTACGTCCGGCTCGCGGAAGGTCACACACCGGCGCTCGACGTCGGATGCGGCCGCGGGGAGTTTCTGCTCGCATGCCGCGAGCTGGGCATCGACGCGCGCGGTGTCGACACGAACGAGCGCTCGGTCGCCGACCTCCGTCAGCGCGGTTTGAACGTGTCGCTGGCCGCGGTGCCGGAGTGTTTCTCCGCGTACGCCGACGGCTCACTGGGCAGCGTTGCGGCGATGCACGTCGTCGAGCATCTGCCGGTCGATGATTTGTTCGCGTTGTTCCGCGAGTCGGCGCGGGTGCTGCGCGCCGGCGGCCTGCTGATGATCGAGACGCCGAACGCCGAGTCGATGCTCATCGCCGCATCCGACTTCTGGCGCGACCCGACGCACATCGCCCCGCGCCATCCGGCCGCGCTGATGGTGCTGGCGCGCGAGCACGGCTTCGAGATCGAGGAAGTGCGCGCCGTGCACGAGGTAGCCGAGGGGGCGAAGATCGCAATGCTGGAGACCGATCCGCCGGAGCTGCAGCGCGTCATTCACGCGGTGAATGACCGGTTGTTCGCGCCCCAGGACTTGCGATTGGTGTTGCGGCTTGCGGCCGTGTCATCCTGAGCGAAGCGCAGCGGAGTCGAAGGACCTTCCTGGCAAGCTGCAGCGCATGATTCACGCGTCAT
>DATLBM010000630.1:0-7879 GCA_035526885.1 Thermoanaerobaculia bacterium
GTACGGCAGCACGTGATCGGCGGCGCGATAGCCCTGATTCGTGACGATGATGCCGCCGCGCAACTCGCGGCGCAGCGCCTTCAGGAAACCCGCGAAGGCCTCGTCATACGAGACCTCGGAATGTCTCTTTTTGAACATCGCCAGAGCGGCCGGATGCACGCTCTCGGACGTCGTGGCATCGAGGAACACGCCGTCGTAGCCCAGCGTGCGCAATCGCCGCGCGAGAACGATGGCGCGGTCGTGAGCGTGCTCGCGCGTGGCGGGATCGTAGTAGTGCGCGTCGGCGTCGGAGGCGCCGAGGTGTCCGCGCAGAGGGCCGGCGTTCAGCAAGGCCGACGGCGGCAACCGCATCTGCCACGTCGTCTTCAGCGACTCGTAGTACGCGACCGCCCACTCGTACAGCACCACCTTCGTGCCGGCGCGGTGCAGCGCGTCGAGTTGCGCGCGCGGCAGCGGATCGTGCACCACCAGCACCTCGAACTGCGAATACCAGCGCACCTCCGCGTCCGAGAGCGGCGCGTAGTGCAAGGCGATGCCGCGGCGCGGCGCCGCTGCAAGCGAAACACTGACAAAAAGTGCGGCGGTCACGATCGATCGGGCCATAGTCGCTGCATCGGTCGCACGCGGCCACCGTCGGGCGTCCATTGAACATGATCGCATCGGAACCCCTCGCCGGCGCGATCGTGGTGCGACCTACGCCAGTTTCCGCACCGTGTTCCAGTTGCGCGCCGTGCAGACCACGCCCAGCTTCTTCTCCGTCAGCGACGCGGCCAGCTTCGAGCGGCCGGCGCCGTCGCCGAAGTGAATGTAGATCTGGTGGCCTTTCACGACGAACTTCTCCGCGCTCGTGGCCACCTTGCGCAGCGGTTCATCGGAGGGCAGAGCGTCGGAGAGGAAGACGACGTGCAGATGGCCCGGATCATCCTCCGCTTCCTGCGGATACGGATTGGCTTCGATGATCTTCGCGATCTCCGCCTGCGTGCGCAGAATCACGGAAGTGCCGACGTGGGCGTCGAGATCGCGCGGCCTGACCTTCGCGTCGAAGATGATGTTGCCGCTCTGCAGGACCGTGCGCACGTTCGTGTAGCCGAGCTTCTCGAAGATCTTCCGCAGATCCTCCATCTTCAGCATGCGGTTGCCGCCCACGTTCACTCCGCGCAGCAGTCCGACGAACGTGGTCATACTTTATCCAGCACGGCCGACACGACCTTGCGCAGATCGCGCGCCTCGAACGGCTTCTGCATCACCACGCGTACGAGCTCCGGATCGAGATCCGTGGCCGTGTCCCCCACCGCGGAGATCACGATCACCGGCGTCGCGATGTGATGCTGGCGCATGTGTGCGATGACGGCGCGTCCGTCCATGCGCGGCATGAGCAGGTCGAGGAGCACGACGCTGTACTGGCCGTCCTGCAGCATCTTCACCGCGCGCTGCCCGTCCTCGGCGATGTCCGCGCGCACGCCGTCCCGCTCGAGGAGCACGCGCAGGATCTGCCGGATGGCCGGATCGTCGTCGACGATGAGTACGCGTTTGTCGCTCACGCTATCGCGTCAGCATATCGAAAGTCGCGCAGCCAGGCGCCGGCCTCCGCGGCCGGCATCGGCCTGGCGAAGTAATAGCCCTGCATGCCGTCGCAGCGCTGCATCTCGACCAGCATGCGGTCGCCCTCGGTCTCGATTCCTTCCGCGATGACGTAAAGGCCGAGGCTGTGTCCGAGCTGCACGATGGAGGCGAAGATGGCCGCGTCGCCGGCGTCGCGCTGCACGTCGCGGAGGAACTCGCGATCGATCTTCAGCGTCGTCAGCGGCAATCGCTTGAGGTACACGAGCGACGACTGGCCGGTGCCGAAGTCGTCGACGGCGATGCGGACGCCGAGGGTGCGCAGCTGATCGAGGACGCTCAGCGTCCACTCGAGATTCTGCAGCGCCGCGCCCTCGGTGATCTCCAGCTCGAGATCCGACGGCTGCAGCGCGAACTGCGCGAGCGTGTCGTGCACGAAGTGGATGAACTGCGGCTGCGCCAGTTGATGAGGCGACAGGTTCACGGCCATGTGGAAGCCCGTCAGTCCCTCCCTCCGCCACTCCTGCAACTGCGCGCACGCCGTGCGCAGGATCCAGTCGCCCATCGGCAGAATCAGCCGCGTCTCCTCGGCCAGGCGGATGAAGTCCGCCGGCATGACCACGCCGTGTCCGGGACGATTCCAGCGCACCAGCGCCTCGAAGCAGTGCACGCTGCGCGACTCGCGATCGCACAGCGGCTGATACACGAGCTCCAGCTCGTCGTGATCGAGCGCGCGATGGAGGCTGAGCTCCAGCTCGAGCCGCTCGGCGTAGCGCGCGTTCATCGACGACGCGAAGAGCTGCACCGTGTTGCGGCCCAAATCTTTCGAGCGATAGAGCGCGGCGTCGGCGTGCTTGAGCAGCGTTTCGACGTCGAGGCCGTCCGAGGGATAGAGGCTGATGCCGGCGCTGGCGGTAACGTGCAGCTCGTGTCCGTCGACGATGATCGGATCGCGCAGCGCGCCGAGGAGCTTGCGTCCGATGGCGCCCGCATCCTCGGCGCGGGAGATCTCGGGAACGATGGCCGCGAACTCGTCCCCGCCCAGGCGGGCGATGGTGTTGTCGCCGCGCAGCACGTCGCGGAGCCGCCGCGCCACGACTTGCAGCAAGCGGTCGCCGACCGTGTGCCCGAGCGTGTCGTTCACGACCTTGAAGCGATCGAGATCGACATACATCACCGCCAGGCCGCTATTGCGACGGCGAGCGTGCTCGAGCGCCTGCTCCAGGCGGTCATGAAAGAGGAAGCGATTGGGAAGATCGGTCAGCGTGTCGCGATACGCCAGGTGCTGCAGCGTCTCCTCGGCCAGCTTGCGCTCGGTGACGTCGCGGTAGTTCACGACGATGGAGCGCACCGCGCGATTGAAGAGCAGGTTCTTGTACGTTCCTTCGATCCAGCGCCATTCGCCCGATGCGTGACGAAGGCGCAGCTCGCACGACAGCGTCATCCCCTCGTGCTCCACGATCGCGCGCAGATTTCGCCGCGCCGTTTCCAGATCCTCGGGATGCACGAACGCCAGCAGATTCGCGCCGGTGAGCTGTTCGTGCCCGAGGACGCGTTCCGTCGAAGGGCCGGTGTAGAGAATCTCGCCCTTCGCGTCGATGAGGGCGATGCCTTCCGCGGCGTTTTCGACGAGCGCGCGGAAACGGTCTTCGCTCTTGGCGCGGTCCTCCTCGGCCTGGCGGCGTGCGCGCTCGGTCTCGGCGTTGAGGATCACGGCGCCCGCGAGATCGGCGACGGCTTTCAGGAAATCGACTTCATCCTCGGCGAACGTGCGAGCGGCTTCGCTGTAGACGGTGAGCAGTCCGAACGGCGTCTCCCGTCCCGACACCGGAATGCAGACGCCCGACTCGATGCGATGCACGTCGCGGAGATGATCGCGGTTCACGCGCAAGTCGGCGATGACGTTGCCGAAGACGATCGGCTCGCGGTTGGTGAGCGTGCACAGGAGCAGCGGCTTGTGCTCGGGCGAGGAGTCGCTGCACGCGCTGAAGGTCGGATTCGCGCCGACGCCGAAGCGCAGCGAGAGCTCCTCGCCCTCGGCCTGCACGATGCTGACGTACGACGCGCCGAGAGCCCACTCCACGACCGCGCAGGTCTGGCCGACGAGCAGCCCGACATCGGCGCGGGTGAGCGCGGCCTGGCCGAGCTCCGCCAGCGCTGCCTGCTGGCGCGCTCTGCGCGCAATCTCATCCTGCGCGGAAGTCAAATCCCCTGCCTGAGATGACATCCGTTTCGGTGCCCGCGGCCGCCGGGTGCAATCCAGCTACCATGAGCGCATGCAAGACGCCGTTCCGCCGCCCCCGCCCCGGAAGAAATCTCGCGCCTTCCCGCTGGTCGTGCTGCTGTTGCTCGTCGCGTTCGGAGCGGGATTCGTCCCGCAGTGGCTCGCGGCCAGGCAACTGCGCGAGACGCTCAAGACGACGTCGATGGAGCTGCGACTGGCCACGCTGCACCGCGAGCTCGGCGTTGCCAGCCACGAGGCGCAGCGGAACAACTTCGCCAGCGCGGGCGAAGCGGCGTCGCGCTTCTTCGACGAATCCGCGCAGCTCGCGAACACCGAACCGTTCGCGGGCGACGACCGCACGCGCGTCGCGCTCCTCAGCTACGCGGCGCAACGCGACGAGGTGATGGCGTTGCTCGCGGCGGGCGATCCCGCGGCGCGGGAGCGACTGGCGTCGTTGTATCTGACGATGAATGGGGTTCTGGCGCGGCGCACCGTGTCATCCTGACGCGCGTAGACGCCGAAGGACCTTCCGCCGTGCATCGCGCGCGGGAAGGTCCCTCGACCGTCCTGCGGCGCTGCGCGCCTCCGGCGGCTCGGGATGACACCTGCATCCGGGCACGCCTCCTGCTCCGCCCGCCTCGGATGGAGATTCGCGCGGCCACCGCGTTCCGCGTCACGCTGATCGTCTTCGGCGTGCTCATCGCGCTGCGCTTCCTCTGGCTCGCGCACGCGATCTTCATCGTCACCTTCCTGGGCATCCTCCTCGGACTGGCAGTCTCGCGCGCGGTCGACTATCTCGAGAAGATCAAGCTTCGTCGCGGACTCATCGCCGAGCCGCTGCTCGCGGCGACGCTGGTGGCGACGAAGATGCTCTACGTGAACGACGTCGTGGGCGACGATGTGAAGGTTGCCGCGGCCGAGTGAACGCGTTGCGAGAAAGGCGAGCAGGTGACGTCGGTGCAGTGGCTGGAACTCAGCCCGCGCGCTTCCGTCCGTGCATCACCACCTGGTAGTCGCTGATCTCGTACTCGCCGATGCCCTCGATGTTGCACACCTCGACGCGGTTCCACGGCACGTCGTGGATGCTGCCCGTGTCCTGGTCGATGAGATGGTGGTGGCGGTCCATGTTCGGATCGAACACCACCGAATCGGGCGCGAGGTGCAGCTCGCGCAGGAGCGACTTCTCCACGAACAGGTTCAGCGTGTTGTAGACCGTGGCGCGCGAGATCATCGGGAAGCGTTCCTTCACGCGCGCCCACACGCGATCCGCCGACGGATGCTCGTCGGTCGCCAACACGTATTGGGCCACGGCCACGCGGTGCGCCGACGGGTGAATCCCGTGACTGCGTAACACTTCGACGACGTCCGGCCGCATGATCGAATTACGCGGTTTCCGCGCGTGCATGTCAAGTCGCGCGGCAATATCATCCTCGCCGAAAACCATGCGGTCGCTCCCGGCTCCCCTCACTCCGCTCCTCGGTCGCGCCCGTGAGCTCGCCGAGACCGCGCAGCTCCTCGAGCAAACGCGCCTGCTCACCATCACCGGCGCGGGAGGCAGCGGGAAAACGCGGCTGGCGCTCGAGCTCGCGCGACGCGTGCAATCGCAATTCGACGAAGCGGCGTGGGTGGAGCTGGCACCGCTCACCGATCCCGAGCTGATCGCGCAGCAGCTCCTCGTCGCACTGGGCCTGCGCGAATTGCCCACGCAGGACGTCGCACAGGTGGTCATCGACACGGTCCGCGATCGCGCGGTGCTGTTCATCCTCGACAACTGCGAGCACGTCGTCGACGCCGCGGCGGAGATCGCGGACGACGTCCTGCGCAGTTGTCCGAACACGAAGATCCTCACCACCTCGCGCCAAGCCCTCGGACTGACCGGCGAGCAGACCTGGCTCGTGCCGCCGCTGTCGAGCGAAGATGCGGTGCAGCTGTTCGAAGAACGCGCGCGCGCGGTGAAGCCGTCTTTCACCGCGAACGAGACCGTCGCCGAGATCTGCCGCCGTCTCGACGGCATCCCGCTGGCGATCGAGCTCGCCGCGGCGCGCGTTCGCGTCCTCAATGTCGAGCAGATCGCCGAGCGCCTCGATGACGCCTTCAAGCTGCTCAACGCCGGATCACGCACTCTGCCGCGCCATCGCACGATCTACGAAACCATCGACTGGAGCTATCGCCTCCTCTCCGAGCCCGAACAGGCGCTGCTTCGCCGCCTGGGCATCTTCGGCGGCAGCTTCACGCTCGACGCGGCCGAGGCCATCTGCGGCGAGAACGTCTTCGCGCTGCTCTCCGCACTCGTCGACAAGTCGCTGGTCATCTTCGAGAACAATCGCTACCGATTGCTGGACACGGTCCATCAGTTCGCCGAGGAGAAGCTGAAGGCGTCGGGGGAAGAGGACACGCTGCGCGAACGGCGTGCGCGGTGGTACGTGCAGCTCGTCGAAGAGCTCGAGCCGCGCATCTTCGCCGGCGCGGGCGATGCCGAGGCGATGGCGAAGATCGACGAGCAGATCGGAAGCATCCGGCGGATCTTCGATTCCGACGTCGATCCCGAGCTGGAATTGCGGCTCGTGGCGGCGCTGCACTGGTACTGGTTCGCGCGCGGCCATTTTCACGAGGCGCGGAGACGGATCGGCGCGGCGCTGGAGAGAAGTGACGACGCGACACCAGCGCGCCTCCGCGCCATCGTCGCCGCCGGACACGCCGCCGTGTGGCAGGGCGATTTCGAGGCGCTGCTGCCGCAGATTCACGAAGCCGTGCGCGCCAACGTCCCCGGCGCGCACATGCTCCTCGGCATCGCGCTCACATTCTCCGAGCACGAGCACGAGGCGGCGAAGAAGGCCTTCGATCGCGCGGATGAGAACGCGCGAAAGGACGGCGGCGTCCTGCTCGCGCTGACGCTCTACTGGTCCGGACTCGCGGCGCAGTTGCGCGGCGATCTGAAATCCGCGCGCGCGGCTTTCGAGGAAGCGGTGGCCATCGGTGAGGCGAAACAGAATCGCCCCGCCATCGCCCATCCCCTCACCGTCCTCGGGCATCTCGCACTGCGCGAGCGCAAGCTCGACGAGGCGCTGCGCCACTTCCGCCGCGCGCTCGACGTCCATACCGAGACCGACGATCGCTGGGGACTGACGCAGGTCGTGGAAGGCATCGGCCTGGCTCTGCTCGACACGCGCGACGCGGAAACGGGAACGCGACTCCTCGCCGCCGCCTCCGCCGCCTGGCTGCACCTCGGCGCGCGTCCGGGGCGTCACGAGCAGACCGAGCGCGAAAAGGACGAGCGCATTCGCGAGGCCGTCAGCGACGATCGTCTGCGCGTGATCCTCGCCTCGGGCGCGGCGATGTCGTATGACCAGATGCTGGCACTGGCGCGCGATCGCGTGGAGCAGATCGCCGCCGTGCCGGTGTTGCGCGTGCGCGCGCTCGGACCGCTGGAAGTGCAGCGCGGCGACACCATCGTCGACGCGGGCTCGCAGCGCGATCTGCTGCTCTTTCTCCTGTCGCATCCACTGGGCGCGTCGAAGGAACAGATCGGCGCCACGCTCTGGCCGGACGCGGATCCCGCGAAGCTGCGCAACAACTTCCACGTCAACGTGCATCGCCTGCGCAAGATCCTCGGCGGCAACGAGTGGGTGGAGGCGAAGGGCGACACGTACGTGATCCGCCCCGGCATCGAGTACGACGCGGGCACGTTCGAGCGCGACGCCAACGCCGCGCTGCGCGCACGCGACGCCGCGCGTCTGCAGCGCGCCGTCGAGCTGTATCGCGGCGACTTTTTCGAGAACGCCAGCGGCGGCGAGTGGATGCACGACATCCGCGACCGCCTGCGCGAGCTGTACGTGAAGTGCCTGGCCATGCTGGCGCGGATGCACGCTACGCCCGAGGCATGGGAGCGGCTGGTGGACGCCGACCCGACGAACGAGGAAGCTGCGCGCAACCTCATGAAAACACTGGATGCCGCGGGCGCGATGCGCGTCTACCGCCGCCTGGTCGAGACGCTGAAACGCGTGCTCGAAGTCGAGCCGGAGCCGGAGACCGTGGCGCTCTTCGAGCGGCTGAAAGGCAAAAGGTAAAAGCCTCGAGACGAAGCACTTTGGCCTT
>DATLBM010000631.1:0-9626 GCA_035526885.1 Thermoanaerobaculia bacterium
GCCCACTTCCCCGCCGCCGCCGCTGACGAAGTTCACGACGCCTGCGGGCATGCCCGCTTCTTCGAGCAGCGAGAAGAACCACCACGCGATCCAAGGCGAGTCCGACGAGGGCTTGAGCACGACGCAGTTGCCCGCGGCCACAGCGGCCGTGGTCATGCCGCACATGATCGCCAGTGGGAAGTTCCACGGCGGAATGACCGCGCCGACGCCCAGCGGGATGTAGACCAGCGCGTTGTCTTCCGATTCGATCTTCGTGATGGGCTGCTCGCCGGCGTAGCGATACGCCTCGCGCGCGTAGAACTCCATGAAGTCGATCGCTTCCGCGGTGTCCGCGTCCGCCTCCGCCCAGGTCTTGCCGACTTCCAGACACATCACCGCGGAGAACTCGTGCTTGCGCTCGCGCATCAGCTTCGCGGCGGTGACCAGCAGGCCTGCGCGCACGTCGATGGGCTGGCGTTTCCACGACTCGAACGCGTTCCACGCGGCTTCGACCGCGCGCTCCACGTGCTCCTTCGAGCCTTTCTGAAACTTGCCGAGGACCTGCGACTTTTTCGAGGGATTGAGGGAGTCGAACGTTTTCAGTCCGGTGATGCGCTCACCGCCGATGACGAGCGGATGATCCTGGCCCGCCCGGCCGAGAACTTTGGCCAGCGCCAGTTCCATGGCGGCCTTGTTCCCGGGCGTCGAGAAGTCGGTGAGTGCCTCGTTACGAAACTCCGGAAGAGTGGACATCAGGTTCCTTTCAGGCGTCCAAGTTGCTACGGTTGAGGGCCTGCGCTGAAGAGCGCGGCGTAAGGGATGGGAATCTTATCCAAATCGAGTGCGAGAGCAACCGTGCCGATCGCTCGCGCGATGCTCACGTTAGTGCTGCTGTCGCTCTCGTGCGCGCGCGTGCTGCCGTGGAGCAAGGAGCCGGTGGGCAGTGAGGTGAACCTGGCCTTCACGCTCGATCAGAACCTCGTCCGCCTGAGCACCGTGCGCATCGACAACCAGCCCGGCCGCTTCATCCTCGGCACCGCCGCGCCGCGCACGATCGTCGATCCGCGGTTTCCGCTGCGCCGTTTCTATGCGCACGCGGTGCAGTTCGGCCAGCGCGAAACCGTGCGCATCGACCCCGCCCTCACGGATCTCGGCGGCGTCGCCGACGCCATCATCGGCGCCGAGACGTGGCGCAATCACGCCATCTCCATCGATTACCGCGTGGGGCTCGTGTCGTATCAGAAAGAAGGGATCAAGAGCGGGAACATGTTCATCTACCGCTTTCCCAACGAGCCCATGATCAACGTGATCGTGAACGGCAAGGAGACGCCGGCCATCGTCGACACGACCTCGCCCGACACGATCGTGCTGCCCGGCGGCGGCGCGCGCGGCACCGCGAACGTGCGCGTCGCGGACGTCGACTTCGGGACGATCGACATCGGTTACGCAGACGTGCATCAGGCGCGCGTCGGCAACCGCGTGCTGTCGCGTTTCCTGGTGACCATCGACTACGGACGCAAAGTGGTCGGACTGTGGCGCGATCCGCGAGTCGCTCCATAATGTCGGCGTGCACGCGGCCGCGGTCCTGCTGCTCGCCACTCTCGATCTGACCGGCTACGCCGCCGCGCGCGGCGGCAGCGAAGATCTCGATGCGCACGCACGCATCGGCGTCGATTACGCGCCCGCGCCGTTTCTCGCGTTGCACGCCAGCGCAACGGAAGACGGTCTGATCGAGGCTCATGCGACGCTGCGCAAGGAATTCGGACTGGATGACGTGCAACTGCGCGCCGGCCAGTTCTTCCTCCCCACCTCGCGCGAGAACACGGACGATGATTGGGCGTCGCCGTACACGCTCGGCTTTTCCTCGATCAACTCGTGGATCGGCGAGGAGGTACGGCCGATCGGCGTCGATCTGCAGTATCGCCACATCGACTCGCGCGGACACACGATCGGCGGCGGCGTGACCGCGTTCCGCGGCAACGACACGATGGGCACCCTCCTGGCCTGGCGCGGCTGGTCGCACGGCGATCGTCTCTCGGCCCTCGGCGAGACCGTGCGCCTTCCCGATCTCGACACGCTTTCGCCGGACGGACCGTTCGGCCGGCAACGCGATTCGGGAACGCAGCCGTTCGGCTCCGATCTCGACGGCCGCATCGGCTGGTCGGCGCGCATGCGCTACGGGCCCGTGCAGTACGCGTATGTCGACAACGGAGGCGATCGCGCATTGCACGGCGATCAGTACTCGTGGCACACGCGCTTTCATCTCGCCGGCGCGAAGCTCGGCAACGACGATCGCTTCTCCGCCGCTGCCGAATGGATGCGCGGCGACACGCACATGGGCATCGGCCAGCCGTTCGTGGCGGCGGGCTTCACGAGCACGTACCTCCTGGTCTCGCAGAAGCTCGGACGCAATCGCTTCTCCGCGCGCTACGAGCTGTTCTCGGTCTCGGAGCGCGATCACTCCGCCGCGGAAAACAACTCCGAGAGCGGCCGCGCGTGGACGCTGACGTGGCTGTACGACTTTTCTTCGCATCTCCGCGGTGCCGCGGAGTTTCTGCAGGTCGCGGGACACCGCAGCGCACAGGACCTGACGGAGCACACGGTCACGCTGGAAGCGCGATGGAAGTTCTGAGAGAAGAAGACAAACGTGGCGACGGGCTTCAGCCCGTCGCGATATCAAACATCGCGACGGGCTGAAGCCCGTCGCCACGTTTGTCTTCTAACTCGTGGATCGCGGTCGTGCTCTCGCGCAGCGACCGCGCCGACGACGCACTGAGCACGGCCTGAATCTCCGACACGATCGACAGCGCGATCTCCTCGGGCGTCTCCGCGCCGAGGTCGAGGCCGACGGGACTGAAGATGCGGGAGTCGCGGGAGGCGCCGAGCTTCGCGAGCAGCTCGTCGCCCCGCGATCGCGGCCCGAGGATGCCGATGTAGCGGATGCGCGACGCGAGGAGCGCGCGCAGCGCTTCGACGTCGCGCTCGAAGTTGTGGGTCATCACTACCGCGGCGTCGTAAGCGGTGACGTCGACCGGGTCGCGCGTGGTGACGGCATCGGCGCGCCAGCCGGTTTGCCGCGCCAGCACGAGCACGGGCTCGACGTCGGGACCGCCGCCGAAGACGACGATCGCGCGCTCGGGCGGGATCAACTCGACGAGGGTGTCGCCATCAGGAAGTCGCGTGGTCCACTCGACGGGCTCGCGGCCGTTCCATGCGAAGTTCAGCAATCGCGGCGGATGCGCCGCGTCGAAAGGCTCGATGAGCAGCTCGAGGATGCCGCGGCAGCCGAGCCCGAGGCCGAAGACGAGATCGTCGGTGCGGGTGGAGTCGTAGGTGACGAGCCGCGGCTGCATCTCCGCGAGCCACGGCCGGATGCGCTCGGCCAGATCGCGCTCCAGGCAACCGCCGCTGATCGCACCCGTCGCTCTGCCATCCTCGGCGATCACGGCGCGGGCGCCTGCGCGGCGATACGTCGAGCCGTGCGCGCGTACGATCGTGACGAGTACGCCGCGCGGCGTGGCGCGAATGGCGTCGCGGACGCGGTCGATCTCGTGCACGGGAAGGATGGTACGCCGGGCGCATGCGTATCGAAAACATGCGATGGTGCGCGATGATCATGGTGCTGGCGGCATGTGATGCAAACGTAGGACGGGCTTCAGCCCGTCCCGCCGGAGATGGACGGGCTGAAGCCCATCCTACGTTTGACATCGTCATCGTGAATGGGGAGGTCATCGACGGAACCGGTGCCGCGCGCAAACGCGCGGACATTGGGATTCGCGGCGACACCATCGTCGCGATTGGGGATCTGGGGAAACAAGAAGCGAAGACACGCATCGACGCGAAGGGCAGCGTCGTCACTCCCGGCTTCATCGATCTCCTCGGCAACTCGCAGGCCGCGGTGCTGCTCGATCCGAAGCTGGAGGGAAAAATCCGCCAGGGCGTGACGACCGAGGTCACGGGCGAGGGACACTCGCCCGCGCCGCAGAACGACGCGATGCTCGCGGAAATGGAGCGTACGAAGCCCAAGGGCTGGCCGAGAGTCTCCTGGCACACCCTCGGCGAGTTCATGAACGTCGTCGAGAAGAACGGCTCGGCGTTGAACTTCGCCTTCTACGTCGGTGCGGCCAACTCGCGCGAGATGGTCCTCGGTCACGCCGACCGCGCACCGGCGCCCGCGGAGCTGAAACAGATGGAGGCCATCACGCAGAAAGCGGTGAGTGAAGGCGCCGTCGGCGTGTCCAGCGCGCTCATTTATCCGCCGGGACGCTTCGCGACGACGGATGAGTTGATCGCGCTGGCGAGAATCGGCGGCTCGTACTGGACGCACCTCCGCAGCGAGTCGTCCAACATCGACGCGGCCATCGACGAGGCCATCCGCATCGGCCGCGAGGCCAAAGTGCCCGTCAACATCTTTCATCTCAAGATCGGCGGCACCGCCAACGCGGGACGCATGCCCGAGATCCTGGCGAAGATCGAAGCCGCGCAGAAAAGCGGCGTCGACATCGGTGCGAACATCTATCCCTTCACGGCGTCATCGACCGATCTGACGAGCATCGTCAGCGCGTGGGCGCTTTCCGGCGGCTATCCGCATTTCAAGGATCGCTTGAAAGATCCGGTGCAGCGCCAGCGCATCGCGAATGATCTTCGCGCCTCGCGCCTGAAACCCGGAGCGGCGCCGGTCATCATCCGCGGCAATCCGTCCAGACGGCTGGACGAGATCGCGAAAGAGCGCGGAGTGGATCAGGCCGAGGCGGCGCTGCAGTTGTTCGAGGAGGCCGAGAAGTCGCCGCTGGCGATCTTTCCGTCGTCGGCGAACGAGGCGGACATGAAGGCCGCACTGGTGAAGCCGTGGGTGGCGTTCGGCTCGGATTCCGGCGCCGTCGTCGAGCAGCTCAAAGATCAAGGCGGACACCCGCGCGCATACGCCACGTTCACGCGCGTCCTCGCCAGGTACGTGCGCGAGGAGAAGCTGCTCACGCTCGAAGAAGCCGTGCGCAAGATGACTTCTCTCGCGGCGTCCCGCGCGGGATTCAAAGACCGCGGCGTGCTGCGCGAGGGGATGAAGGCGGACGTGATCGTCTTCGATCCGCAAAAAGTGCAGGACCGCTCGACGTATGAGGACCCGCATCATTTCTCGGAAGGCGTGTCGCACGTGATCGTGAACGGCGTGCCGGTGCTCAGCGACGGGGCGATGACGGGGAAGTTTCCGGGACGGGTGCTCAGACGCCCAGCACGGTGAAGATCGCCACGAGCAGCGAGCCGGCCATCAACACCATGCTCGTTCCGAACGACGTCGCCCACGCCACCACCGCCTTCACGAACGCCACGCCGCCGCGCTGGCCGTACACGCGGTGCAGCGCGAGGTACATGTAGGTGAGCGAGATCGCGCTGGTGATCACCATCAGCGTCACGTTGCCCCTGCTCTGGCGGATGCCGATGACGAAATACACCGGGAGCAGCGCCAGCGACATCGTGAACGAGAAGCAGATGTAGTGCGTGCTGAACACGAGCGCCTCGGCGAAGTAGCGGCGGCGGTACAGCAGCTTCAGGATCAGCGCGAGCGGCAGGATGCCCAGCAGGCTGGCCGTGGACATGTTCTTCTGCCAGCGGTGCTCGATGTTCTCCTTCACCTCTTCGTATGGGATGTGGTGTTTGGCGGCGGAGATTCTCAGCATCGACTTGAGCTGGCCGCGCGGGTCGGCGCTCATCAGCCCGTCCATGCTGTAGATGGCCACCGGCTTCACGGCCGTGTAGATCAGGAACACCACCGCGAACAGCGTGAGAAACAAACGCAGCGGCGGGATGTAGCGCTTCTTCCGTCCCGCGAAGTACTCCGCGGTCAGGCTGCCCGGCCGCGTCACGAGATCGCGCATGGTGCGAAGCACCTTCGAGTCGACGTGCAGCAGCTCGTGTGCGGCCTCGTGCGCGAAATGGCCGAAGGTGAGATCGTGATGGTCGGGCTGCTTCTCGCCGCATTTCGCGCAGTACACCTCGACGACCGGATGCCCGCAGTTCGTGCAGGCTTTCGTGGACGCAGAGGTGTCGTGGACAACGTGGGGCGCCGGGAGTGTGGACATGATGAAGGCCGCGAGTTTACCGCGATCCCGGCAGGGAGGGCGGTTTCAAACGCGGAGGTAGATTCGCTTCCAGTGGAGGATGGACAGAATGCCGTACCAGACGGCCACGAACGTCAACGCCCACAACAGCGACGCGAAGTGCGGCTCGAAGTACGGCTTGAAAAACGTGCGGTAGCTGAGGGCCTGCAGCGACACGCCGCCGATCTTGATGATGCCCAGCAGCCGCGCCATCATCCCTGATCCCACGAACGCCACCAGCGGATTCAGTCCGAAGACGTCGAACGGTTTCGCCGGCAACCACTGGATCCAGATCGCCAGCAGCACGCATGCGGCACCGGCGGTGAAAACGACGTAGGAGCTGGTCCAGAGATTCTTGTTGATCGGGAAGATCAGTCCCCAGGCCAGTCCGGCGGCGATGCCGCACACTCCGGCGATGGTCAACGTCTTGACGTTCTTCTCCTTGACGTACCGCGCGGCGAGAACGCCCAGGAGTGCGGTGGCGACGGCGGGGATCGTCGAAAGCGGTCCCTCCGGATCCCAGGTCCTGGCCGTCTTCCACAGATGCGCCTCGGGGATCAGCGCGCGGTCGACCTGCGCGGCGACGGTCGCCGGCGGCGGCTCCAGCGGCCCGCGCGTGAGCACGAACCAGTAGCCGAGGAGGATCACCGCGACGATGATGGCGATCGTGCGGCGCGACGCGCGCCACGCGATCAGCGCCGCGAGGATGTACACGATGCCGATGCGCTGCAGCACGCCGAAATAGCGCAGCGTCGTGAATCGAAAGTACGGGAAGAGGTGCAGGAAGACGCCGCAGAGGATGATCAGCGCGCCGCGCTTGAGAATCCCCTTCGGCTCCTTGCGCGACAGCTCGGTGGTGATGCCGACGATGAAGAGGAAGAACGGGAAGATGAGATCCGTCGGCGTCCAGCCGTGCCACTCGGCGTGATCGAGCGGCCAGTAGATCGCGGACCACGTGCCGGGATTGTTGACGAGCAGCATCGCGGCGACGGTGAAGCCGCGGAAGGCGTCGAGCGCTTCGATTCTCTTCACGCGCCGAGCGCCCGATACGACTTGAGGTGACGCAGCGCGGCCTGCTTCTCCCCTCGCCTCTCGTAAATGCCGGCCAGGTTGTAATGCGCGTCGGCGTTGTCGGGATCGAGCACGAGCGCGCGCTTGTAGGCCTTGACCGCGTCTTCGATGCGGCCGAGGTCTTCGAGCGCGACGCCGAGGTTGAAGGCGGCGGTCTCGTGCTGCGGAGCGGCTGCCATCGCGGCGCGATAGTGCTTCTCGGCCGCGGCGGGCGCGCCTTCCTCGTGCAGAAGGCGGCCGAGGTTCACGTGGGCGTCGGCGTGCGTTTTGTCTTCCTTGATGGCCCGCTCGTACGCGTCCTTCGCATCGGCGGTCGACGTCACTTCCAGTTCGCACGCGAGCTCGTACCACTCATCGGCGCTGAGGTCCGCGCGCTTGCGCGCGTCCGCGGCGGCGCGCATGAGGAGAGGCGTCGCTTTCTCGGCGAGATCGGCGACGGAGAAATCGAACAGCGACTGTCCGCTCTCGGGATTCCAAACGGTCTCTCCATCGCGCACCAGCACCTGCTCGCCTTCCGCAGAGATGCGCACGCCGGTCAGCGTCCTGCCGTCGGGAAGCTGCTCGCGCAACCGCTGCAGCACGCGCTTCACTTTGCGCTGCGGGATGCGCGCGGCGGTGAGCTCGCTGGCGGTGCGGAGGATGATCAGATCGTGAAAGCCGAAGCGCAACTCGCCGCGCGGCCCGCGCTCGGGATCGAGAAAGCCCTTCGTCGCGTAGCCGCGAATCTGCGCCGGCGAGAGCCCGAGCATCGCCGACACATCACGAAGGGAGTAGGACATACCACGGACATTCTAACCGGCCGGCGGCGCCGTGGCCTCGGCCAGCCAGCCGCGCCGGAGCCGCTCCTCCGGAATGCTCGACAGATACGGCTTGATGTCGAGGATGGCAGTGCCGTCGAGCATGTCCACGCCCCGCACGCGCAATGCGTTGCCGTCGCGGCCGAGAAGCTCCACCACGGTGAGGGCGATGGGATTGGGACGGCGCGGCGAGCGCGTGGCGAAGACGCCGTGCGCTTTGGTGTCCATGGGCGGCGTGGCCATGAGCTCGAAGCCGTCCGCGCGGTCGAAGGCCCAGATCACGAAGAGATGCGAGAAGCCTTCGATGTCGGTGAGCCCCTGCTCGAATTCGCGCTCGATCTCGAGCACGCCCTCGGCGGTATGCGACGCCTTGGGGCCTTTGGGGATCTGCGAGGTGGAGGTGAACGGCGTATGCGCGATGCCGATCGGGCGCATGGTGAACATGCGCCCGATTGTAGGACCTCTATCGCATCCGTTTCGTGGCCGCGGCGACCTTCGCGCGCGGCGCGCGCTTCGGAGCTTTGCGCTCGGCCTTGGCCTTGATCGGGAGCTTCGTTGCGGGCTTCGCGGTTGCCTTCACCGGCGTGGGCTTGCTCGGAGCGGGACCGCCGAGGGAACGGCGGAGGGCGTCCATCAGGTCGATGACCTGCGCCTTCGGCTCCTCGGTGAACGTGCCGGTGATCTCCTCGCCTTCGACCTTGCGCTGGATCAGACCGCGCACGCGCTCGGCCACCTCATCGCGGTACTGCGAGGGATCGAACGACTCGCTGGCGCTCATCTCCGCGAGCTGCACGGCCATCCGCAGCTCGTTCTCTTTGACGTCGGTGTCGCCCAGATCGAGCTCGTCGATCGAGCGGATCTCGTTCGGGTAGTAGAGCTGCTGCATCACCAGTCCCTTGCCCAGCGGACGGATGACGACGAGATAGCCCTTGCCGCGCGCCGCGTACTTGGCGACGGCCCAGCGCCCGGTCTCTTCGAGCGCGCGCGCCAGAAGCGAATAGGCGCGCGAGCCGCCTTTGTCGGGGCCGAGGTAGTAGGGCTTGGCGAAGAAGATCGGATCGATCTGATCGGATTTCACGAACTCCGTGATGTCGATCTGCTGCGTCGACTTCTCCTCCAGCTCCTTGAGCTCGGCCTCGTTGAAGAGGACGTACTGGCCCTTGGAGAACTCGTAGCCCTTCACGATCTCGCTGCGCTCGATGGTGCGCTCGTCGCGGGGGCAGAAGAGCTGCTGCTGGATGCGGGATCCGCAGTCCTTGTGCAGCATGTTGAAGGAGACCTTCTCCGACGTCTCGGCGGCGGAGAACAACTTCACCGGGATCGAGACGAGGCCGAAAGCAATCTGACCGTTGGCAATGGCACGTGGCATTCAGACTCTCCTGAGAGACTTGTTCAACGGGGCCAGCGGAACCTTTATTCGTTTACTGCCCAAGGGGTTGTGCATTTTACTATGACGTTTCGTGAAACGCTACGAGCTCATCTGGCGCTGGGTCCGAAAAGTCCCCCGCGGACGCGTCGCGACGTACGGTCAGATCGCTTCGCTGGCCGGTTTGGAAGGACACGCCAGACAGGTCGGCTACGCCCTGCACAACCTCCCTGCGCGCTCGAACGTCCCGTGGCACCGCGTGGTGAACGCGCGCGGGGAAATCTCGCCGCGCAGCGCGGGCGACTCTCATGAGTTGCA
>DATLBM010000632.1:0-3132 GCA_035526885.1 Thermoanaerobaculia bacterium
GACCGCGCCCGGCAAGGAGTTCGGCGCGTACAGCGTGAGCAAGGCGGCGGAGGCGCAACTGTGCCGCATCGTGGCGCTGGAGGGCGGCGAATTCGGCATCCGCGCGAACATGCTCAATCCCGACGCGATCTTCGGCGGCTCCCGCTTCTGGAGCGACGAGATGCGCTCCATGCGCGCGCAGGCTTACGGCGTCGACACGTCCCAGCTCCCCGGCTTTTATAAGAACCGCACCATCCTGAAAGTGGAAGTGACGGCGGACGACGTGGCCGAAGCGGCGCTGTTCCTGGCCGGACCGCGATCGGCGAAGACGACCGGCGCGATGCTGCCGGTGGACGGCGGAGTGAAGGAAGCGTTTCCGCGATGAAGCGCGGGGTGAACGAGCCTCACGGCTGAACGCGCAAGACCGGATACTGCTCGAACGCCGCATCCGAAGTCATTACGTGCAGCTCGTGCTGCAACGCCTGGCAGATCAACATCCGATCGAATGGATCGCGATGGTGCAGCGGAAGGCGCAGCAGGTGTGACAACGACGGTTCGTCGAAGGAAAGCGCGGCAATCGCGTGCTCCTCGCGACGCGACCGCAGATACGCGTCCGCGGGGGACGGCAGCGGCAACTTCCCCAACTGGTGCTTGGCCAACGCTTCCCAGGTTGAAACTACGCTCAAAAACACGTCGTTGCCTTCGTCCTGGATCGCCTCAGCGAAGGTCGCAGGCAGCCGCGAGTCATCCGTGATGTACCAGAGAAAGACGTGCGTATCGAGGAGGATCCTCATTCGCCTTCGAACAATTCGAGCTCGGCTTCGGGAAGCGGATCATTGAAATCATCCGGTACGACGAAATCACCCTTGGCCAGCCCGATCGGACGCTTCCCAGCGCGCTGGGTCAGCGGACGCATCTCCGCAACGGCCCGATCGTTCTCGTACACGATCACCGTCTCGCCATCGAGCACGCGGTTCAGGTATTCACGCGGATCTTTCTCGATCTCTTCAACGGAGACGTTCATAACGAAATCATCGTAGCAGGGCGACGGGCCTACAGCCGCGTCAACGCCAGCATCGTGATGTCGTCGCCCGCGGGGGCGTCGCCGACGAACGTGCGCACGTGCGACTCGATGGTCGTGAGGATGACCGGCGCGGGGAAGCCGTGCAGGGACATCACCAGGTCGGCGACGGGATCGAGGCCGAGCTGTTCTTCCGCGGGGTTCTCCGCTTCCGTCACACCGTCCGTGAAGAGGACCACCGAGTCGCCGCGCCCGAGCGTGATGCGCTGGTTGTGGTACTTCGCCTGCGCGAAGAGGCCCACCACCATGTCCGTCGTTTTCAATTGATCGACGCCGTGCTTGGTCACCACCAGTGGCGCGACGTGGCCCGCGTTCGTGAACTCCACCTGGCCCGTTTTCGGATCGAGCACGCCCGCGACCAGCGTCACGAATTTCGTCGGTGCGGTCTTCGGTGCGAGCGTGGCGTTGAGCTCTGCAACGAGATCGGCCGGCGTGGGATCCGTACGCGTGAAGATCGAGAAGGCGGTAGCGACCGAAGACATCACCAGCGCCGCGGTCACGCCCTTGCCGCTCACGTCCGCGATGATGAAGTACATGCGCCCGTCGGGCCGCACCACCACGTCGTAGTAGTCGCCGCTCACCGAGCGCGCGGGCACGTTCGAGCCCGCGAATGTGTAGCCCTCGATGACCGGCAGTTGCGCGGGCAGGAGGCGGCTCTGGATCGCGTACGCCGTGCGCAGCTCTTCATCGAGCCGGGCCTTGGCGATGGCTTCTTCGCGCAGACGCGTGGTCTCGAGCTTGACCGCGGCGAAGCGCGCGATCTGGGCGATGAGGTGCACGTCGTCGTGTGTCACGGCGCCGCGCTGCGCCTGGAAATCGAGATAGAGCACGCCCAGCACGTCATCGCCGACGATGAGCGGCGCGCAGACCGCGGAGCGGATGTTCTGCGCCACGATCGACTGCGCGCGCGCGAGCTTCTGGTCCTGCGTCGTGTCGACGAATGACACCACGTTGCGGCCTTCCACCACTTCGCCCAGGAGCGTTTTGGAGATGAAGAGATCCATGGAGTCGCCGGCGTCGCTGCGGCGGAGATGCACGTCGCGGAACGTCGCGCCGTCCGGGCCGAACAAAGCCAGCGCCGCGCGCGACGGCGCCAAAAGCTCGACCACGCGGTCGAGGATGAACTCGAAGACGTCGTTCATCGAATGGTCGTCGATGAATTGAATGGCCAGCGACGCCAGCACGCCCGTGCGCGCGCGCTCGTCGATCTCGCGGATGGGAATGGCCAGGTTCTTCGCGTGCGAGTCGCTGTCGAGGGCGATGATCTTGGACTGGGAGCTGAGATCGTCCTGCTCGACCCTGACTTCCGTGTCGCCGAGGCCGATGCGATCGCCGGGACGCAGGGGGATGGGGGCCACCACGCGCGTGCCGTTGAGCATCGTGCCGTTCACGCTGCCGCAGTCGCGCAGGACCCAGTCGCCCGCGGCGTACACGATCTCCGCGTGGCGGCGCGAGAGATAGCGGTCCCGGATCGGCACCGTGCACTCGGTGGCGCGGCCCAGCGTGATCAGCGGACCATGCGACTCGATGTGCAGCGGCGCGACACTGGGCTGGAGAACGGTGAGACGGATCGGACGCGGATCCATGAATGAGCGCTGATTGTACGTGAGCGATGTATCGTTCGCGCCGCGATGCGTTTCCTCAGGTTCTGGCTGCCCGTGGTGCTGTGGGCATCCATCATTCTTTCCGCCGCCAACGACGAGTTTTCCGAGAGAAAAACGGAAGGGTGGCTGGAGCGCACGTTCGGCCGCCTGCGTCCCGAAGTCAACGCCATGGTGCGCAAAACCGCGCACGTGACCGAGTACGCAATCCTCGCGCTGCTGGCCTGGCGCGCGCGGCGCACGTGGGCCGTGCCGCTGGCGATCTGTCTCCTCGTCGCGAGCGCGGACGAAACACTGCAGGCACGAACCGCAACGCGCACCGGCTCGCCGCGCGACGTGGCGCTGGACATGTGCGGCGCCGTGGCCGCGCTGGTGTGCGTGCCTGGGGCGCGCGCTCGGCTGGTGCGCCGCTAGGGAACGACGAAGGGCCTCCGGCGGCCGGGGCCACGGGCCCCGGACCCCGTTTGCGGG
>DATLBM010000633.1:0-2195 GCA_035526885.1 Thermoanaerobaculia bacterium
CAGATCGCGGACGTTCCACTGGGGGCTTTTCTCTCGGGCGGCATCGACTCCAGCGCGGTGTGCGCCTATATGGTGCAGACCAGCCCCCGGCCACCGGTGACCATCTCCGTTGGCTTCGATCACGCGCGCTACGACGAGCTGGCGCACGCGCGGCGCGTTGCCGAACATCTCGGCTGCGAGTTCCACCCGCGCACGGTCACGCCCGACATCGTGTCGCTCCTGCCGAAGCTGGCGTGGCACTTCGACGAACCATTCGCCGACTCCTCGGCGGTGCCCACCTACTACGTGTCGAAAGCCGCACGCGAGCTGGTCACCGTGGCGCTCTCGGGCGACGGGGGCGACGAACTCTGGGCTGGTTACACGCGCCACCGTGTCGAGCATTGGGAGCAGAGTGCACGCCGCGCCCTCGGCCCGGCCACGTCTGTCGCCGGCATGCTCGGCCGCGCGCTGCCGCTCTCCGTCAAAGGGGCGCGCGCGCTGCGTCATCTCGGCGCGGCGCCCGATCACGCCTACGCACTGAAGCACGCCTACGGGATGTTCGAACCCGACGCCAAGGCGCGGCTGTACTCCGCCGACTTCGCCGCCAGTGTGCGCGGAGCCGATCCCTTTGCCGCCTTCCGCGACGCCTACCGCCGCTGCGGCTCGAGGGACGCCGTCGATCGCGGTCTCTACACCGACGTCCACACCTACATGATCGACGACATCCTCACCAAGGTGGACCGCATGAGCATGGCGGTGTCACTCGAGGCGCGCGAGCCGCTGCTCGATCACCGCCTCCTCGAGTTCGCCGCCACGGTACCGGTGTCGCTGAAGATCAAGAACGGCCGCGGCAAGCACCTGCTCCGCAAGGTCCTCGAGAAGAGGATCCCGCGCGAGATCCTGGAGCGCGGGAAGCAGGGGTTCGAAGCGCCGATCGCCGAGTGGCTGCGCGGTCCCCTCGCGCCGATGGCAGAGGGACTGCTGTCCGACGGCCGGCTCCGCGACCGCGGCGTCTTCGACGATCGGGAAGTCTCCCGGCTGTGGACCGAACACCGTGACGGCCGCGCCGATCACCGCCACCGCCTCTGGCAATTGATGATGCTGGAGTTGTGGTTCCGTCAGTTCATCGACCAGGCCCCCGCGGCGCGGGCTACTTACGCAGAGGCGATCTAAGTTCATGTGCGGTATCGCAGGTATTGTCGCGACGGACCGGCTCGACGAAGACGCACGCGCGCGTCTCACGGCGATGCGCGACGTCATCACGCACCGCGGACCGGACGACGCGGGGACCTATTGCGACGGCCAGGCCGGCCTCGTCCACAGGCGCCTCAGCATCGTCGATCTCGCCGCCGGACATCAGCCGCTGGCGAACGAGGACCAGACCGTCTGGATTGCGTTCAACGGCGAAATCTACAACCACGCCGAGATCCGGCCCACGCTCGAGTCGTTCGGCCACGTCTACCGCACGCGCTGCGATACGGAGACGATCGTCCACGCTTACGAGCAGTGGGGGGATGCGTGCGTGGAACGCTTCCGCGGGATGTTCGCGTTCGCCATATGGGACGCGCCGCGCCGGCGTCTGCTGCTGGCGCGCGACCGCATGGGCATCAAGCCGGTCTACTGGGCGCAGCGTGGCGATCGCCTGGTTTTCGGCTCGGAGATCAAGTCCATCCTCGCGAGCGGTCTCCAGGCGAAGGACGTGAACCACGAGGCGATCTGGCACTACCTCACGTTCCGCTATGTGCCGTCGCCTCACACGATCTGGAAAAACGTTTTCAAGCTCCCGCCGGCGCACACGCTGACGTTCTCGACGACGCAGCGCACGCTGTCGATCGAGCGCTACTGGGATTTGCACTTCGCGTCCGAGGGGCGCGACGGTAACGGAGCGGGGCACCGTGAAGAGTTCGAGTCGCGCTTCCTCCAGGCGGTGAAGTCGCACCTCGTCGCGGATGTTCCGGTCGGAGTGTTTCTGAGCGGTGGTATCGACTCGAGCGCAGTCGTCGCGGCTGCGATCGAGGTCGGCGGAGGACCCGTCAGTACGTTCTCCGTAGCGTTTCCCGAATGCGACGACACGAACGAGCTCGCGTACGCGCGCGAGGTCGCTACGTATTTCAAGACCGATCACCACGAGGTCACGCTCGGCCTCGGCGAAACGCTGGACGCGTTGCCCGAGCTCATGTGGCACGCCGATGAGCCGATCGGGGATCCGGCGATCG
>DATLBM010000634.1:0-2714 GCA_035526885.1 Thermoanaerobaculia bacterium
CGCCGCCCAATGCGCCCTCCCGGCCGCAGCTTCAAAAGACCCGCTGGCTTTCGACCTCCGCCCGCCCGCCGTCGCCAGCACAGGCTGGCGAATCGTCAACCTCTTGACCACCATCGCCGCCGGCACTCCCGTCAAAACGACCGTCGACGGGACACTGGCCGCCGGCTGGCAAAAGGCGCGCGCCGCCCATCTCATCCGCGCCGCCCTCAGCGCCTGCGCCGATCACGAGCTGAACGTCTCCGCCTTCACCGCCCGCTGCATCGCCTCCTCCGGCGCCAATCCCTACTCGGTCGTATTGGGCGCGCTCTGCGCTCTCGAAGGCGTGCGCCACGGCGGCGCGACGTCGCGCGTCGAGGCGCTGCTGCACGAGCTCCGCCGCGCGAAAAGCCTCCGCGCCGCCCTGACCGCCCGCCTCCGCCGCGGCGAGCCGGTCGAAGGCTTCGGCCACCCGCTCTACCGCGACGGCGACCCTCGCGCGCAGTTGCTCCTGTCGCTGCTCGCCGAGCACTCCGCGCGATCCCGCGAGCTCGCGTTTCTCCGCGACACCACCCGCGCCGCCCACGAAGTCCTCGGCGAACGCCCGACGGTCGACTTCGCCCTCGTGGCGGTGCAGCGCGCGCTCGGCCTGCCGTCCGGATCGGCGCTCACGCTCTTCGCGATCGGCCGAACCATGGGCTGGATCGCTCACGCGATCGAGCAATACGCGACGAACGCGACCATCCGGCCGCGGGCGAAATATGTGGGGGTGATGCCGGAGGGGTGATTGGTGAAGTGGTGGAGCTGAACGGGATCGAACCGATGACCTCCTGAGTGCGATTCAGGCGCTCTCCCAACTGAGCTACAGCCCCACTTAAGGTCGGAAGTACCGTGGTGAACGGACCGGGTGGGATACGCATTCCACCCGCTTGGGAGGGCGGATTATGCCCGCATCACTCCTGCTCGTCAACGAACCTCTGCCGGAACAGCGGGGCCAGCATGTTGTCCACGGGCGCGTAGTCGTCGCGGAGGATGATGGCCTCGCGCGAGGCGAGGTAGCGGCGCGTTTCCGAGGGTGGGAGCATCAGCGACACGCGCGGCATCGCGCGCGAGCCGATCACCACGAACGTCGAGCGGTCGCTGCGCAGGTCTTCACGCGTTTCGACGACGATCGCCGCATTCCCGGCACCGAAGACCGACTCCAGCGTCCGCACGTACGAGGCGAGAAAGCGGCCGTGTGCGTAGTCGTCGATCACGTTCGCCACGAGCGCGCCGTCCGGGCGGAGCAGGCGCGCGAAATCGAGCGTCGCCTCGCGGGTGGTCAGGTGGTAGGGAACCGAGAGGTCGTTGAAGGCGTCGATGAAGATCGCGTCGTATTGCGGCGCCGGCGGCGCGCGCATCGCCCACCACCGTGCGTCGGCGTTGAACGTGCGCAGGCGCGGATCGCGCGGCATCGAGAAAAACTGCCGCGCCGTGCGCGTCACCTCCGGATCGATCTCGATCACGTCGACGGTCGCATGCGGATGCTCGTGCAGCACCAGGCGCGGGAGCGTGTAGCCTCCCCCGCCGATGAACAGCAGCCGGAAATCCGCGCGCCGCTGCGCCGCCTGCCGGATCACGTCGTGGAAGACGCGCAGGTAGTCGTACTCGAGATACGCCGGATCGCGCGGATCCGAATACGAGTGCACGAGGTGATCGAGATGCAGGGCGTTGATGGTTTCCCCCGTGTCCTCGCGGATCGTGCGCTCGACGCGGATCGTGTAGTACTGGCTCTCGTCGAAATGAATGATGCCGATGCCCGAGTGCAGCACCGGGTCATATCGCGGTGGGAGGAACGGCTTCGATTGCGCGTTCGCGAACACCACGCCGGCGATGACCACTCCCGCGGCGTACACGCGTCCGCGGCGGCCGAGGAGATCGCCCAGCAGAAGCGCGGCGGCGATGAGCACGATGCCCGTTCCCACCAGCGTGGCGCGCGTCCCGAACGCCGCGATCAGCCAGAAGCCCGTCAGGAACGTGCCCACGATCGAGCCCAGCGTCGAGAACGCGTAGATGCGGCCGACGATGCGGCCCGTGTGATCGAGATCGCGTACCGCAAGCTTCACCGCGACGGGCGAGATCATGCCCAGAAAGAAGGACGGGAGAAAGAAGAGAAGAAAGGAGAGGGCCAGGACGCGCTGCAGGAGCGACGTCGCGATGCGCCACGATTCGAGTAAGCCGTCGTCGCCGGCCAGCACGGAGGTCAGTGGAGCGATGATCAGTGCGGTCAGTCCTGCGCCGAGGAGCAGCCACCCCAGCGTGCGCGGTGCGGGGCGGCGGTCCGCGAGCGCGCCGCCGGCCCACGCGCCCGCGCTGATGCCCGCCAGCACCACGCCGATGATGCTGGTCCAGGTGTAGAGCGAGATGCCCACGTGCGGCGCGAGCACGCGGCCCGCGGCGAGCTCGATGACCATCGTGCAGAACGACGCGGTGAACACCGTCACCGCGGCTCGAATCACCGGCGCGCGCACGCCTGAATTATCGCCGCGGCACCCGGAAAAAACCGCGAAGTCTTCGATGCTGTCGCGAGGCGATAGACTGCCTGCATGTGGACGCGGCGGAGGATGATGCGTACGACGGCCGCGGCCTTCGCCGGACTGGCCGCGCGGCGCGGAGTCGCGGCACCGGTCGCATCGCCGTACGGCGCGCTGCGTCCCGCGAAAGCGGACAACGCGAACGACGTCCTGCTGCAGCTCCCG
>DATLBM010000635.1:0-2905 GCA_035526885.1 Thermoanaerobaculia bacterium
GGCGCTCGGCGCCCAGGTGGGGCAAATCCGTGCGCAATTTCTCTCGATGGGCCTGCGGCTTCTCACCGCGGGCATTCTCCTTGGTGTGATGGGGGTATGGGTCGCAGGAAAGGGGATGCAGAGCGTCCTCTTCGGCGTGCCCACGCTTCACTTCGCCACTCTTTCCGCGACCGCGTTTGTCATGGTGGCCGTGTCACTGGTTGCCTGCCTCATCCCCGCGCGTCAAGCGTCGCGAGTCGACCCTATTATTGCCCTGCGCGCCGAATAAACCTGGCGGGCACGCGTGACTCGCTTTGTGCCCAGATCCCTATCGCCAGGGCACCTGTGGCGCCGCGGAAGGCACACGCGGGTGCGTGTGCGAGTTCGACGACGACCGTGAGAATGCTTGGGTCAACCGATTGACCGCAACGACCACCGCGTATCGAAATTCGCTACTGACGGCGCGCCTCGCTGCGCAGCGTCTCTCGGGACCGCCTGCCGCCGACGTCGTCGAGGCGACGCGCCACCTGCTCGCCGTCCAGGCGCAGGACCCGCGCGGCGCGCGGCTCGCCGTTCGCGCGCGCAGCGTCTCGAAAGCGGCGGTCGATGTCGATCACGCGTTGACCCGGGAACGCTCGCTGGTCATCACGTGGGTGAATCGCGGGACGCTCCATCTGATCGCGGCCGAGGACGAGCCGATGCTCCACGTGCTGACCACGCCACAACTCCGCACAACCAGCGATCGGCGGCTTCGACAGGAAGGAGTGACTCCCACCCAGGCACAGCGCGGCGTCGACGCGATCGTCAACGCTCTTCGCACGCACGGACCGATGAACCGCGCGCAGCTTCGCGCGGTTCTCGAACGCGTCCGAGTGCCCGTCGCCCGCCAGGCGATGGTCCACATCTTGTTCCGCGCGAGCCTCGACGGCCTGATCCTGCGCGGGCCGATGGTCGGCACCGAGCAGGCATTTGTACTCGCCGCCGACTGGCTCGGTCCGCGGCCCAGGATCGACCGGGACCGTGCGCTGGCGGAACTGGCGCACCGCTACCTCGTCGCGCATGGGCCAGCCAGCGACCGCGACCTGGCAAGATGGGCGCAACTGCCACTCCGCGACGCGCGCGCAGCACTGCAGGGGATCGCGGGCCGGCTCGTGCAAAGGGCTGACGGCCTCGTCGACCTGCGCGGCAAGCAACGATGGCCGCTTCCGGCGCCGCGACTCCTCGGCCCGTTCGATCCGATCCTCCTCGGCTGGTCTTCCCGTGAGTTCGTACTGGACGGTGCCGAACGCGTGGTGACCGCAAACGGGATGTTCAAGGCCATCGCACTCATCGACGGCCGCGCCGCAGGCAGCTGGACGATGCCGGGCGGGCGAGTGCAGCTACAACTCTGGAGCGAACAACCTCGCGCCACAATGACGAAGCTCGCGCGCGACGCATCAGCCGTCGAGGCCTTTCTCGCCCGCGGCTGAGCGCGCGAACGCTCCGTTCCGCCTTTTTCCCCAACCGAAAGATCCTGATAGCCCAAGGAGAGCCAGTGTCCAAGCTTCGCGTGAACGCTTTTACCGTGTCGCCGACGGCTTCGGGGCCGGCCCCGACCAGGGCCAAGACCAACCGTCGGGCCGCGGCGGCGAACAGTTGCACCAGTGGTTCCTTCCAACCCGCATCTTCCGGCGGAACGTCCTGAGGCGAGATGGCCGCACGACCGGCATCGACAACGACTTCGCGGCACGCTCGTTCGAGAATCTCGGCGCCTGGATCATGGGGCGCAACATGTTCGGGCCGGTGCTCCTTCACTCCGTAGCCGAGCGCGGGGCACGCGGGCATCGGGATGGTCGAAGACGAACGCTCCCGTGGCGGCCTTCGTCACTAGCCACTCCTCAGCGACGAGTGATTGGCGCGCGGTCCAGGTCGCGTAACAGGCATTCAGTCAACCTTCGCCAGCGCTAATACCGCCTTCCTCTGTGGAAATCGGCTACTCCGATCAGTTCGTCGAAAAGGAGTTGCGGCCCGAATTGCTGGAGCACCGCGCGTCCCGGCGGGAATCGCTCTCTCATTGCGCCACCAGACGGGGTACGACCACAGCTATTATTTCATCTCGAAGTTCATGCCCGATCACGTTGCCTGCATGCGGATAGATTGCGAAGGGATAGACGATGACGCTCAATCGACGCGAGTTCGTTCAATTGGCCGCGGCGATGGGCGCCTCGCTGGCGTGGGGCGGCTCGGCTCGAGCGTCAACCACCGGCTGGCACGAGCGGCGCGACCTTTATCCGGAGGGCGTCGCGTCCGGCGATCCCAATCCGAGCAGCGTTATCCTCTGGACCCGGCGGCCGCTCGAGTCGGGCGGCCGACGTGTGCTCACGGTGGAGGTTGCGGAGGATGATGCGTTCCGGCGGGTCGTTGCAAAGGCGTCCGCGCCGGTCTCACCGGAATCGGATTGGACGACGCGCGTGCTGGTCGGTCATCTCAAGCCTGCGCGCGTCTACTGGTTCCGCTTCACCGATGGAGAGGGGAACGGTAGCCGCGTCGGCCGGACGATCACCGCGCCGCTGGCGAACGATCCACGGCCGGTCAATTTCGCCTTTGTCAGCTGCCAGAGCGTTAATGAAGGCAAGCTCAACGGCTATCGCCGGATGATCTTTGAGGATGACCGCGCGGCGCCCGCCGATCAACTCGGTTTCGTTCTCCACCTCGGTGATTTCATTTATGAGGTCGTCGAATATCCCGACGAGCTGCCGACGCGGTACGACCGCACGATCTACGAAGTCGCCCGGATTCCCGATGACGGTCAAACCGGCAAACTCCATTACCCGCTCACGGTCGACGGCTATCGCGTCGTCTACAAGGGCTACCTTGCCGATCCCGACCTGCAAGACGCGCGAGCGCGTTGGCCGTTCGTCGCCATCTGGGACAATCACGAATTCTC
>DATLBM010000636.1:0-2363 GCA_035526885.1 Thermoanaerobaculia bacterium
CGGCGTCCATCTCGATGACGGTCTCCGGCGTTCTCAGCGCGAACGTTTGCTGCACGACGCCGAGGAAGAACACGGCGATCGCGACGAGCCCGAAGCCGCCGCCGACGAGGTACATCACCCAGTTCTCGGCGTAACGAATCAGAAAGTACGAGAGCGCGCCCAGGAGGAGGGAGATCGCCAGGCCGCCGCCGATCTGTCCCAGTCGCGAGGTCCTGCGCTTCAGCCGCGTCACTTGCGCCGCGTTCCGAACATCGAGTCCCACACGACGAGGTACATGCCGTAGTTCGCATGGTCATGGCGATGATGCGCGCCGTGATACGCGGGGCTGACGAAGGCGTGTCCGAGGAGGCCGAAGTGCCAGTCGCGGCCCGAGTGGGCGAGGATGTTGAAGGCCAGGAGCGCGAGCACGGCGCCGGTGGGAATGGCCGCCGCGATGCCGAGGAGGTAGAGGGGGAGGAACTGCAGGAGCATGCGCCATGCGATCTCGACGACGTTGAAGCGGAACGTGGTCAGCACGCCGAGCTCGGGGCCGTCGTGATGCGTGCGGTGAAAGCGCCAGAGGATTTGGTTCGCATGCGCGGCGCGATGCATCCAGTACGCGAATGCATCCGCGACGATGAACGCGAGCACGAGCCGCACGAGCAAGGGAACGCTTTCCAGGCCCGGCTCGAGCGAGCGACGGAGAGGACCGGCGATCGCACGCACCGCGATTTGGATCGGCGGCCAGAGCACGATCCCGTAAATGCCGCTCGCGTAAAGCAGCGCGTAGACGACGTTCGGGAGCAGCCGGCGCATCGACAGTCAGTATACTGAGCCATGCTCCACGCATCCGTCGTCGTCGCCGACGTAGTCACCGTTCCGCAGGCCGCCACGCGCTCGGTGACGCGCAACGCGACGTGGATCGTGCCGTTCTTCGTGATCTTCATGATCGTCATCGCGGTGCGAGCCCGACGCCGCCGCCGGCCTTGACCATCGCGCACGTCCTGGCCCTCCTCACGACCATCGCGGTCGAAACGCTGATCGTCTCCCTGATCCTCCGCCGCTTCGTGTGGCTTCCCGCGCTGATCATCCAACTGGCCACGTGGCCCATTGCGCAACTCCTGGTCACCCGCGGCGCGAACCTCTGGCTGGTCGAGTGCGGCGTGTTCGTCGCGGAGGGGATCCTCTGGCGCTTCATTCTTCCGACCACCTGGCGCCGCGCGGCCTGGCTGTCCTTCGCCGCGAACGGCGTGACGACGCTGATCGCGGTAGCGATTGCGGCCCTCAGGTGAGGAGGCGCGGATCGAGGCGGAAGGAGCGCGGCTCGCCGACGTCGACGGACCCGAAGTCGGGATGCTCGGGATTGAGCAGGTAGTTGAACTCGATCGGAATCACCGCGCTCGGCACCCTGAGGACCGGCGACACGCGCTCTCGGGCCCACCGATCACCGATCTGCCGCAGTTCCGGAGGGGAGACGTGCGCGTTCCAGTTTGCGGGCAGCCTGGTCACGTCGACTTCCTCCACCAGCGCTTCGTGAAAGTAGCAGGGGATCATGACGTACGCGGGGATGGAGGGAGAGGCCATGTGCACGAGGATCTCGAGCGTGGCCAGCGCCACGGAGTCGGCGGTGTAGACGATGCGCGTTCCGGCGGAATGCCAGCGGCCGGCGATTCGCATCGCGCCGCTGAACGCGTCGTCGGCGTACATCGCCCGCGTGATGCGCCAGGCGGTGATCACTACAGGAAGATGCCGTGCTCGAGCGCGCCGAGAACGCGCTCCACTTCGCGGGCGCCGTAATCGGAACTGAGGAGCTCCGCGGGCTCTTTGCCGAGCGCGCGCTGGAGTGTCGTCAGCCAGTTCACTGCCTCGTCGCGATTGCCGTCGAAGAGCCGCAGCGAGTGACCGAACACGCGCGCAACGCGGAGCAGGCGGTCGGACTCATCGGAGCTGAATCGCTTCTCCACCTTTCGCCGGGCGAGCGTGCGCCGCGGAATGCCCGCGACGTCGGCGACGCGATCCGCGGGCAGGCCGAGGTTCGTGGCCAGTCGCTCGAATGCCTTCCATGGGAACCCTTTTGCCACGGCCTTGTCGACGTTCGGCAGGTCGAAGTACTCGAGGCCGAGGAGCACGGTGTAGGTATGAATGCCTGGCTGTCCCGCTTTCAGGAACTGCGAGTACCGCTCGACGTCCTTCGACCCCTCGGCGCGGCTTTCGATCTGCGTTTCCATCTGGCATTCAAATTAATGCCAATTGGCTGCATTGTCAAGAACCCGAGACGCTCCACCACAGCGCGTTGAACACGAACGGGAACGTGGCGTGGGTCTGCCCGCGATGCTGCGGGCGGAAGCCCAGCAGCACGATCTTGCCTTTGCCGTAAGTGAGCG
>DATLBM010000637.1:0-7424 GCA_035526885.1 Thermoanaerobaculia bacterium
GGCAGGCCATCATCACGTACATCTGGGGGACGGAAGGCTTTCCGTCGGCGAAGCTGCCGACGAGCGTGGCGACGAACGTCCCCAGTCCGCTGACCGGCCTGGAGAACCTCGAGCGCGTCGATCTGCTGCGCATCAACGACACCACGTCCCACACCGGCCGCGCATTTCACTTCATCCCGCTGCGCAGGAACGGGCAGGTGGTGATCGTCCATCAGGGACACGGGACCACGTTCAACGGTCCCGACGCGCTCACCGATCCCGACGGAACCGGCCTGGGGCTGCGCCGCACGATCGCCGCACTGCTCATGGACGGCTACGGTGTGCTCGCGGTCTACATGCCGCACTACCGCGAGGCGATCGACCTCGGCGGCGGGCAGAGCGAGCCGGCCGACGTCTCGCCATCGCACGACGCGATGTTCAATGAGACGCCCGCCACCGGCAGTCCGCTGAAGTGGTTCCTGGAACCGGCCATCGTCGCGCTGAACCACGTGCAGAGCCTCTACAGCGACTACCACATGGTCGGTCTCTCCGGCGGCGGCTGGACGACGACGCTCTGCGCGGCCGTCGATCCGCGCATCCGCATGAGCTTCCCCATCGCCGGTACGATCCCGCTGTACCTCCGCGGGAACAGCAGCTCGGTCGGCGACACCGAGCAATTCCTCTCCGGCTTCTACAGCATCGCCGGCTATCCCGATCTCTACGTCCTCGGTGCGCACGGTTCGAACCGCAAACAGGTGCAGGTCCTCAACCGCCACGACAGTTGCTGCTTCGGCGAGGCATCGTACGAGCACAACCAGGGGACTCCGGCTGCGTGGAACGCCGCGGTGCGCGAGTACGAAGCCCGCGTGCGCCTCACGCTCTTCAACCTCGGACCGGCAAACATGTCGTTCCGCGTGGAGATCGATGAGGCGGCGCCGTCGCATCTCATCTCCTGGAACGCGGTCATCGGGACGGTGCTCGCGGAGCTCAACGGCGGCCGGCGCTATTCCGGCGCGTCGTCGACGTCGAATGCGTTCGTGCGCGGCGGCGACACGCACCTCTATCATCGCGCCTCGTCGGGCGCGTGGAACCAGACGCCGTTCCACGTCGTCGGCGTGGCCGCGGCGGTGGAGAACGCGGTGACGCCGCTCGACGTCTTCTTCCGCGACGACACCAACCGCCTGCAGTACGCGTGGATCAGCGCGGGGGCCTGGACCAGCACGCCGCTCCCGCTGCCGGCCGGCGTGACCGGTTTCATCTCCGACCCCGCGGCCGTCGGAGCTGCCGGCACCTGGAACGTCGTTGCCGTCGGTCAGAACTATCGTCTCTATCACTGGTGGTCGGCGGGCGGCGCGATCTCGGTGCAGGAAGTGACGGGCAGTCAATACGTGCGCGGCACACCGGTGCTGCAGTCACGCGCGGGCGGTCTCGACGTCGCGTACCGCGGCGACGCGCGTTCGGCGTACCACGCGCGATGGAACGGGACCACGTGGACCACGACTCTCGCCGGCGGTCTGATGCAGGATTTTCCGTCGGCCGCGGTCGCCGCCGATGGAACGCTTCGGATCTTCGTGCGCGGGATGAGCAGCCAGCTCTGGCAAGCCTCGAGCGCAAGCGGGAGCTGGTCGTGGAGCTCCATCTCCGGCGACATCCTCGGCGTTCCACTCATCGCCGGAAGTCCCGCGGCGGTGTTGGAAAGCGGAACGCTCAAGGTGTACGCGCGCAGCCCGGGCGGCAACCTGCTCGTGTTCTCCTACGGAACGCCGTGGACCAGCACGAACGTCGGCGGCGGAATCACCGGCTCGCCGACGGCGGTGCCGGCCGGACCGCTGGTCCGCGGGATGAGCGGCGGACTGTGGACGTACAACGGCGCATTCGTTTCGATGGGAGGCTGGTTCGACTGACGGCGGGCGTGGTCTGCGCGCGATCAGAACCGGGACACGATCTGCTGCGCCTTCGGCAGAAGCATCGCGCCGATGGCGACTTTGATCGCGTCGGCAAGGACGAACGGCGCGATGCCGGCCGCGAACGCGGTGCGCGGATCGGTGAGGATCGCCAGCCACGACCAGCCGCCGAGGTAGATGACGCCGAGGGCGAGGAGCATGCCGGTGACCGAGCGGAGAATCGTCGAGCCCCAGCCGCGCTCCGAGACTTTGCCCGCGACCCACGCCGCGAGCGGGTAGGAGTACAGGTAGCCCGCGGTCGCGGCCACGAGCCACATCGCGCCGCCGTGCCCCTGCGCGAACACCGGCAGTCCGCTGAATCCTTCGAGGAGATAGAGCATCGCGGCGGCCGCGCCGCGCGTCGAGCCGAGCGCCACGCCCACGAAGATCACCGCCAGCGGCTGCATGGTCATCGGAACAGGAGTGAACGGCAGCGGAATGGCGATCTGCGCGGCGATGGCGATGAGCATGCTCGCTCCCACCACGAGGAGCATGTTCGCGGCGGCGCGGCCGCGCACCAGTCGGTCGATCACGACAGCGGGAATGGTCATCGCTTTTTCACTCATGCGCCGGAGAAGATACCATCCGCGAAACACATGATGAAAAAGTTCGCAGCCGCGTTCGCTGTCTTCCTGTTCGTCAGCGCGTGCGGCAAGCCGGAGCCGCTCACCGAAAAGAAAGCGCAGGAGATCATCAGCGGCTGGTCGTTCCGCCGCGAGCCGATCTACGCGGAAGTCCCGCAGAAGGTGTGGTGGAACCCGAAAGCGCCGAAGGACGTTTACGACGAGAAGGCGCTGCGGACGCTGCGCAACCTCGAGCGCGCGGGCCTGATCACAGTCACTTCAACGGTCACCGCGGATTCCGAGACGCACATCGCCAAGGTGACGAAGAAAGGGTTCCCGATCCTGGGCACGGCGCCGAGCAATCGCGGCCCCGTCTACCGCGCGCGGATCTGCGAGAAACGCTACGACGGCATCCGCAACTTCGTCCGCCACCCGACGCAGGAAACGGTCGGCCACGCGGAGCTGGTCTGGCACTACGAGAAACCGAACGAGCTCTATCCGATGTTCGAGACGAAGATCAACAAGCCGCTGAACACACCGTTCGTCTCGCACGTGTCGTTCTGGTACGACAAGCATCAGTGGAAGTTCGAGGTGAACGTGAAGAAGATCAGCGGGTGAGCCTGCGCGACCTTCCACGGCTCCGTGGCACCGCGGAAGGTCCCTCGACCGTCTTCGCGGCTCGGGATGACACCTGCGGAGCGCGGAGCGTGTGTCATCCTGAGCGAAGCGCAGCGCAGTCGAAGGACCTTCCACGGCTCCGTGGCACGCTGGAAGGTCCCTCGACCGTCTTCGCGGCTCGGGATGACACCTGCGGAGCGCGGCGCGTGTCATCCTGAGCGAAGCGCAGCGAAGTCGAAGGACCTTCTACCGTGCCACGGCGGAAAGTCCTTCGACGCTCCGGCAACTCAAAATGACGAGGCGACGTGACGCTGCCGCACCGCCTCGTACAGCGCGATCCCCGCGCACGTCGACAGATTCAGCGACCGCACGTGCGGCGAGAGGATGGGCATGCCGTACATCCTCTCGCCGTACTTCGCGTGAATCTCCGGCGCGAGGCCACCCGTCTCGCGGCCGAAGATCAGCACCACGTCATCACTCGTCAGATCGGCTTCCCAGTACATCCTGGAAGCCTTCGTACTGAAGAAGAACGGCTGGCCGAGGGAGGGGAGCTCGCGCTCGAAGGTTTGCCACGAGGGCCAGACGCGCAGGTCCACGTGTTCCCAGTAATCGAGGCCCGCGCGGCGCACTTCGCGCTCGCGGAGAGAGAAGCCCAGCGGCTCGATGAGATGGAGCGTCGCGCCGGCGGCCAGACAGCTCCGCCCGGCATTGCCCGTGTTCCAGTGAATTTCCGGGTGGACGAATACGACGTGGACGCTCATAGTTGCACGATACATGCGCCCTCGGATCCTCGTTCTCGCGTTCGCGATCGCCCTTCCTCTCTTCGCCAGGCAGCGTGCCGTGCGGCATCCCGAACCGGCGGCAGGCGGGCCGACGTTCAGCCGCGAGGTCGTGCGCATCCTCCAGCAGAACTGCCAGAGCTGCCATCACGCCGGCGACATCGCGCCGTTTCCGCTGGTCGAATACAGCGACGCCAAACCGCGCGCCGCGCTGATCAAGTTCATGACCCAGACCCGCCAGATGCCGCCGTGGAAAGCGGCCGAAGGCTGCGGCGACTTCAAAGACAACCGGCGCATGAGCGCTGAGGACATCGCCACCATCGCCAAGTGGGTGGAGGCCGGCGCGCCGGAAGGCAATCGCGCCGAGCTTCCGCCGGCGAAGGCGTTCAGCAACGAGTGGGAGCTGGGCGCGCCCGACATCGTGCTCGCGAACAGCGAGCCCTTCACGCCGCCGCCGCACGAGGACACCTATCGCTGCTTCACCATCCCCACCAACGTCACCAGCGACACGTGGGTGCGCGCCGTCGATGCGCATCCCGGCGATCGCGGCACCGTGCATCACATCCTCACCTTCATCGACACCACCGGCGAGTCCGTGAAGCTCGATGAAGCCGATCCCGGCCCCGGCTACACGTGCTTCGGCGGACCGGGCTTCACCACCAACGGCAGCCTCGGCGGATGGGCTCCCGGCCAGCGCGCGCTGCAGCTTCCGGACGACGTGGCCTTCCGCCTGCCCGCGGCATCGCGCGTGGTCATGCAGGTGCACTATCACCCGCATCACGACGAGATGATGCCGGACCAGACCGCGTACGGCGTCTACTTCTCGAACGCGTCCTCGCCGAAAGAGCTGCGCATCCTGCCGATCATCAATCAGAACTTCACCATCCCGCCGAACGATCCCAACTACCGCGTCGACGCGAACTTCTTCTTCCCGCTGCCGTTCCCCGTGAAGATCTGGCTGGTCGCGCCGCACATGCACCTCCTCGGCAAGAAGATGGAAGTGAGCTACACGCCGCGGAACAGCAGCGCGCAGTGCCTGATCCGCATCGACGACTGGGACTTCAACTGGCAGGGCGTGTATCGCTACGTCCAGCCGATCGACGTGCCGGCCGGAACGACGCTCTCGCTGCGCGCGTGGTACGACAACTCCGCGGACAATCCGCGCAACCCGAACTCGCCTCCCAAGTCCGTGTCCTGGGGCGAGGCCACGACTGATGAGATGTGCATCGCGTTCGTCGGGGTGACCATCGAATGACCACGCCGTCGAGCGTTCTTCGCTTCGACCTGGCCATTCAACGCAATCACCTCTTCGTCTACACCATCGGCTTCCTCAGCGCTCTGGTGGGGATGGCGCTGGGCGTGTTTCCGCTGCGCCTTTCCGCGGCCATCGCCATCTACGCCGGGTCGTGCGCGAGCGCACTCGTTCTCTCGTTTCTCTTCCGCCGCGGAGTGGACCGGCGCTGGCTGAATCCCGTGTGGATGGCCGTCGACGTGGCCTCCGTGACGGTCGGCATCTACGCCAGCGGCGGCGCGGGCACGCCGTGGTTCATCTGGTATCTCGCGTGCGCCACCGCGGCGGCCTTCGCGATCGGACGCACCGCCGCGTACGCGGTCAGCGTGGCCAGCATCCTCTCCTACCTCGGCGTGCTGCTCTTCCTGGGCCAGGCCACGCTCTTCAACGACGTCATGCTGCTGGCCGCAACGCGCATGATCTTCCTCTTCGGCGCGTCGTTCTACTTTCTGATCGGCGTCGCCGACCTCCAGGAAAAACGGATGCGCATCAAGCAGCTCGAAGAGCAGGAGCGCGCCGAGCTGCACGAGCTCACGCGCGTCACGCAGGAGCTCGCGGACGCCAACCGCCGCATCCAGGAGGCCAACAATCTCAAGTCGCAGTTCCTGGCCAACATGAGCCACGAGCTGCGCACGCCGATGAACTCCATCATCGGCTTTTCCGAGATCCTGGTGGAGCGCCTGCAAGGCAAAGTCGAGCCGAAGCATCTCGGCTTCCTCCGCCACATCCACACCTCGGGCACGCACCTCCTCGGCATCATCAACGACGTGCTCGATCTCTCGAAGGTCGAAGCGGGGAAGATGGAGATCTATCCCGAGTTCTTCTCCGTCGCTCCGGTGATCGAGAGCGTGTGCCAGGTGATGCGCGGCATGACGCGCACGCAGCAGAAGATCGTCGTGGACGTGCCCGCCGATCTGCCTCAGATCGAGACCGACCTCGCAAAGTTCAAGCAGATCCTCTTCAACCTCGTCTCGAACGCGGTGAAGTTCTCGCCCGCCGATCAGCCCATCGTCGTCAACGCAAACGTCGACGACGGCACGCTGCAGGTGACCGTGCGCGACGAAGGCATCGGCATCGCGCCGCACCATCACGGCATGATCTGGGAGGAGTTCCGCCAGGTCGACGGCACGGTGCGGCGCGAGTTCGGCGGCACGGGACTGGGACTGGCGCTGGTGAAGAAGTTCGTGGAGCTGCAAGGCGGACGCGTCGCCGTCGACAGCTCTCTCGGCAGCGGAAGCACGTTCACGTTCACGCTGCCGGTGCGCTCGCACGCCGCCGTCGTCACGCGCACGCCGGAGACCGTGACCAAAGCGCCGCGCGTGCTGGTCGTCGAAGACGACGGGAACGCGTACGAGCTGATCGCGTCCGCCCTCGGCTCGGCCGGCTTCCTGCCCATCCGCGCGCGACACGGCGACGAGGCGTTGCGCATGGCGAGAGACGCTCGTCCGGCCGCGGTCACGCTCGACGTGGTCCTGCCGGGCATGGACGGCTGGGAAGTGCTGCGGCGTTTGAAGAGCGACGACTCCACGCGCGCGTTGCCGGTCGTGATCATCTCCATGATGGACAACCGCGACCTCGGCGTGGCCCTCGGCGCGGACGACTACTTCGTCAAGCCCGTCGATCGCGCGCGGCTGCTGCAGCGCCTGCGCGAGATCACATCGCGCAACGGCGCGCGACGATTGCTGATCATCGATGACGACGCCGCAGTCCACTCGCTCCTCGGCGAAGAGCTCACGCCCCTCGGCTACGCACTCGACAACGCGCTGTCGGGCGAGGACGGCCTCCGCGCCGCGCAGGAGCGCGCGCCGGACGTGATCATCCTCGATTTGATGATGCCCGGCATGAGCGGCTTCGAGGTTGCCGGCGCGCTGAAGGCGAATGCGCGCACCGCGAACATCCCCATCCTCGTGCTGACGTCGAAGGAGATCTCCACCGCCGACCGCGCGCTGCTGCACCCGAAGGTGTCGAGCGTGGTGCAGAAGGGAGCGTCGACGAGGGAGCAGTTGGTGCGCGAGATCCGGCGCGTTACGGCGCCGCCGCCCGTTTCATCGTGAGCCGCGAAGACGGCGAAGGCTTCCTCGTGCCGTGGCAAAGTAGAAGGTCCTTCGACTCCGCTGCGCTCCGCTCAGGATGACACCTCGGCTTTCGTGTCATCCCGAGCCGCGAAGACGGTCGAGGGACCTTCCCACGTCCGTGGCACAGTAGAAGGTCCTTCGACTCCGCTGCGCTCCGCTCAGGATGACACCTCGGC
>DATLBM010000638.1:0-6776 GCA_035526885.1 Thermoanaerobaculia bacterium
ACCAACCTCTCCGAGTACCGGCGCGTGAAGACGGAAGCGTCGCAGCCGGTGCCGCGGCGCGTTCTGGTCGTCTTCGACAACCGCACCATCGCCTTCTCCGCGCGGAAAAAGACCGTCGCCGCGGTGCTGTCGACCATCGATGAACTGCTCTCCACTCCCGAAGACCGCCTGATGATCGTGACCATCGCCGGCACGCCGAGACCGCGCACGGAGTGGACCAACGACCGGGCCACGATCGTTGCCGCGCTGAACGATCTGGCCAACGACGCCGCGGCCACAAAGCTCGACACGGCCGAGATCGACAACATGTTCGGCGAGATGATCCAGATCGCCAGCGGCGGCGGCCCGCAGTCCAGCACGCTGAATCGCCGGCGCCAGCGCGCGCAGACGGGGGGATCCGAGGCGACCAGCCGTGTGCAGAACAGCGACGAAGACGAGCGGTTCATGCCGGGCGTCGACTTCAACCTGATCCTCAGCCGCACGCGCTCCTATGCCGGCAGCATCGCCGCCGAAACCCAGCAGACGCTGTATTCGCTCGCGGCCTCGCTGAAGCACTTCGACAACGTGTCGGACGGACGCCGAGTGGTGGTGCTGGCGGGCGGCGCGCTGCCCGTGCAGCCCGGCGCGGATGTCTATCAGCGCCTCGAGTCCGCGATGCACGAGATCGAGCGCCATCAGAACAACGTCGTGCCCATCGGCCAGATGCGCCGTCTCACCCACGCCGTCATGGAGCGGGGCACGTTCGACCTCGGACGCGAGATCGACAGCGTCGCCGCGGCCGCGCGCATGAAGGGCATCGCCTTCTACGCCGTCAATCCCGAAATGAATGACCGGCCGTCGAAGGACATCACGTCGCGGTATTCGGGCGGAGCCGGGACGGACTTCGCCGCGGCGAACGCATCGTCGGACGGCTTCCTGCGCCTGGCCCTGGCCACCGGCGGCGAGTCGCACGTCGGTCGCACCGCGGAGCTCGCGCTGAAGAAAGTGCAGAGCGATCTCGACGCGTACTACTCGCTCGGCTACCGCTCGCCGCTGTTCGTCGGACCGGACACGAAAATCGCCGTGCGCGTGAAGAACGGCGCGAACGGCTACCGCGCCCGCGCGGTCATCGCCGCCGCGCGCACGCAGCCCGAATGGCAGGTCGCGGACCGCGTCGTCAACAATTACGCGAAGATCGACACGAACGACCTCGGCATCCTCCTGATCCCCGACGGCCGCATGCAGGCCACGCCCACGGGCGAGCGGCTGGTGAAAGTGAACGTGATGATTCCGTTCGACGCGCTCCGCCTCGTCCGCGAAGGCCGCGACTACAACTGCTCGTTCACGGTCTTCGTATCCGTCGGCGACGCCACCGGCGGCGCGAACCCGCAACGCGAAACACGCAACTTCAAGTTCAACGAGGACCAGGTCGCGCGCCTGCGCGGCAAGAACCTCGCGTACGGCGTGGACCTCACGCTGGCGCCTGGACGCGATCGCGTGTCGGTGGGGATTCTCGATCTGGTGGGGGGCTCGACCGGCTACGGGCGCGTGTTGTTCGCGCAGTAGCGGCGGGTGGGCTGTGCCGGCTACGAGGTTCGTGCCTGCGTGGAGCAGTGCACAACGAGGCTGGGCCAACCAGCGCAGGCGGCCGTGCCGCCTGGCGGAGGAGGTGGGATTCGAACCCACGGTACGGTTACCCGCACGGCGGTTTTCAAGACCGCTGCCTTAAACCACTCGACCACTCCTCCGTGGTGACGCGGAACAGGGCGCTACGGTAGCAAATTCACGTCGAGCGTGATCTTCAGCCGCAGCCGCCGGTGCTGCCGCAGCTCGTCCATCGTGAGGTTGAGCGGGATCGTCACTTCCTTCACCAGCCCGTCGTTCGCGCGGCGCTCCTGCGGCGGCGGTGCGATCGTCGTCGCGGCGGGTTGTTCGCCCAGGACTGGCAGCGACTCGAGAATGCCCTGCGGAAGCGCGATCTCGATCGACGTCGTGGGGATCTCTTCCGGCGCCTCGCTGAAGTACTGATCGAACGGGTTCTGCATCGCCACGGGCGGCGGGAGGAGCTCCGTCGCGACAGTCGGAAGGTTCGCGTCCGCGGGTGCGTCGTCGAGCTCGAACTCCGTCTCGCCGACTGGCGAGAGCGGAATCGCGCGCGACGGAGACGCGGGCGCGGCCGGCGGAGGAGCGGCGCCGAACGGATCCGCCTCGTCGTCATCCCACAGAGACTCCGCGGCCGGCTTCGACTCCGCCGGCGCGTTGAGAATCTGAATCTCGCGCTCCAGCGGCTCCGATCCTTCCAGCCCGTATTTTTTCACGAGGTGCGCGAGCACGAGCTGCGTGATGCCTTTCAGCGTTTCCTCGACGCCGAGTCCCGACGTGGCCACCGACTCGAACGTCGGCACGCGTTGCTTGTTCAGCTCCGGGTCCATCTCGTCGACCGGCATGGCGTTGGGCAGATCGCGTTTGTTGTACTGGATGACCAGCGGCATCTCGCGGAGGCGAATGCCCTGGCGCTTGAGGTTGTCCTCGAGGTTCTGCAGCGACTCCAGGTTCGCGTCGAGCGCAAAGTCCTGCGAGTCCGCGACGAACACGATTCCGTCCGCGCCTTTCAGCACGAGCTGGCGCGTGGAGTTGTAGTAGACCTGGCCCGGCACCGTGTACAGCTGCAGCTTGGTGCGCATGCCGCGGATCTTGCCCAGGTCCAGCGGGAGGAAGTCGAAGAAGAGCGTGCGGTCCGTCTTCGTCGCCAGCGAAAGCATCTTGCTCTTGTTGTTCGACGGCAGCGAGTCGTAGACGAATTGCAGGTTCGTCGTTTTGCCGCAGAGTCCCGGCCCGTAGTAGACGATTTTCGCCGTGATCTCTTTGGTGGCGTAGTTGAAGAGGACCATTGATTCTTCGATCGCTTCCGCGATTCTTCCGGACGGATGAGGGTACGCAATCTGTCCTATGATGCGCAACCTCTGGAGGTAGGAATGCAGCTTCGGCGATTGCTCGCCATGGCAGTTCTTCTCATTTCCGTGACCGCGCGCGGCGATGCTCCCGGCGTTTACGCCCTCACCGGCGCGACCGTGCATCCCGTGTCCGGCCCCGCCGTCGACAACGGCGTGGTGGTCATCCGCAACGGCTTGATCGAGGCCGTGGCCGCGAACGCGGCCATCCCCGCGGACGCCACCGTGATCGACGTGAAAGGCATGCACGTCTATCCCGGTCTCATCGACGCCCAGACATCTCTCGGATTCGCAGCCGCACCCGCGCGCCGCGGTTTCGGCGGCGGCGGAGGAGGAGGCGGTGCCGCGCGTCCGCAGACCGAGCGTCCCGCCGAGCCCACGCCGGATTCGCTGGCCGCGCGCAACGCGAACATCTCCGAGGATGACGCGGAGGCGCGACGCGCCATCGGCGTGACGACGATCCTCACCGCGCCCGCCAACGGCATCTTCAACGGCCAGTCCGCGATCGTGAATCTGGGCAGCGGCCCGATCGAGTCGCGCGTGATCAAGAGTCCCGCGGCGATGCAGATCTCCTTCAGTCCGCGCCCGACCTGGACGTATCCGGACAGCCTGATGGGCGTCATCTCGTACATCCGTCAGACCTTCATGGATGCGCAGCAGCACGTGACCGCGACGGAAATCTACGGACGCTCGCCCGCGGGCCTGGAGCGTCCGGCGGAAAGCGCGTCGCTCGACGCACTGCGTCCCGTGCTGCGCCGCGATCTGCCGGTCGTTTTCGTTGCCGATTCCGAGGCCATGATGCGGCGGGCCATGGTCATCGCGAAGGACCTCAATCTGCGCTACATCGTCTCCGGCGCGCGCGGCGCGTACGCGATGCCCGCCGATCTGAAGAACGTGCCCGTGCTCGTCTCCGTGAAGTGGGCAACGGCGCCGACAGACAAAGATGATCGCGAAGACCAGCCGCTGCGCGTCATCCGCGAGCGGCAACTGCAGCCCACGACGCCCAGCGTGCTCGCGAAGAACGGCGTGACCTTCGCTCTCGTCAGCGGCTCCGGCAAGGCGGGCGATTTTCTGCCCGGCATCCGCAAGGCCATCGACAACGGTCTCTCCGCCGATGACGCGTTGCGCGCCGCGACACTCTCGCCGGCGCGGATCTTCGGCGTCGACCGCCAGCTCGGATCGCTCGAGCGCGGCAAGATCGCGAACGTCGTCGTGAGCGACAAGCCGCTCTTCGACAAGGAAGCGAAAGTGAAGCGCGTGTTCGTCGATGGCCGCGAGATCCGTCTGGCCGCCGACGACAAGAAGAAGGATGACGCCGCGGCGCCGGGCGAGTCGCCGATCGACGCCACGTGGGCGCTCACCGTGCGCACGCCGACGGGCAGCGTCGCGGTGCAGGTCACCCTCCGCGCGGAGGATGGAAAACTGAGCGGCACGTTCTCCGGCGATCGCGGCTCGGGCGACATCAAGGGCGGCTCATTCGACGGCACCGCCGCGGAGTTCACCATCTCCGCCACTTCGGACAACGCCGAAGCGAGCGACTGGGTGTTCCACGGCACGGTCAGCGGCGACTCGATGAACGGCACGGTCTCCACGAACCTCGGCACGCTCGAATTCAGCGGGAGCAAATCGAAATGAAGAAGATCTTGCTCGCACTCGCCATCGCGCTTCCGCTCCTCGCGCAGGAGCGCGTCACTCTCATCAGGAACGCGACCGTGCTCACCATCACCAACGGTGTGATCGAGAACGGCTCGGTGCTGATTCGCGGCTCGAAGATCGCCGCGGTCGGCAAGGACATCGCTGCGCCGGCGAACGCGAACGTCATCGACGCCACGGGCATGTTCGTGATGCCCGGCATCATCGACACGCATTCGCACACCGGCGTCGAAGGCAGCGTCAACGAGGTCTCGCTGCCGAACACCGGCATGGTGCGCATCGCCGATGCGCTCACGAACGACGACATCTCCGCGTATCGCCAGCTCGCGGGGGGCACGACCACCGCGCTGGTGCTGCACGGATCGGCGAACGCCATCGGTGGCCAGAGCCAGATCGTGAAGTGGAAGTGGGGACATCCGACTTCCGAATGGCCCGTCGCCGACGCGCCGCGCACGATCAAATTCGCGCTCGGCGAAAATCCGAAGTCCGCGAACTTCCGTCCGCCCGAGGGGCAGCCGCGCCAGTATCCGGCCACGCGCATGGGTGTGGAGGAAGTGATCCGCAAGTCGTTCACGGACGCGCGCGACTACATGGCCGCGTGGGACGAGTACGACGCGAAAGTGAAACGCAAGGAGACCGCCATTCCGCCGCGGCGCGATCTGCTGATGGAAACGATGGCGGACATCCTCCGCGGCAGGATCGACGTGCACGCGCACTCGTATCGCGCCGACGAGATCATGATGCTGCTCAACCTCGCCGACGAGATGGGATTCAAAGTGCGCGAGCTGCAGCACGTGCTCGAGGGCTACAAGGTCTCGAAGGAGATCGCCAGGCACGGCGCCGGCGGCGGCACGTTCATCGACTGGTGGGGCTACAAGGCCGAGGCGTATGACGCGATTCCGTACAACGTCGCGCTGATGACGCGCAACGGCGTGCTCGTCTCCGTCAACTCCGACTCCGACGAGCTCGCGCGTCACCTCAACTACGACGCGGCGAAGTCGATGAAGTACGGCGGCCTCACGGAAGAAGAAGCGCTGCGCCTGAACACGATCAATCCCGCAAAGCAGCTCCGCCTCGATCACCGCATCGGCTCGATCGAGGTTGGCAAGGACGCGGACGTCGTGATCTGGACCGGCCATCCGCTGTCGGTCTACTCGCGCGTGGAGACGACGTTCATCGAAGGCGAAGTGGTGTTCGACCGCCGGCAGGACCTGGCGCGCCGCGAAGCGGATCGCAAGGAGAAGGCGGAGCGGCTGAAGAAAGAAGCGGACGAAGCGAAGAAGGACGCGCCGCCGAAAGGAAAAAAGAAGGATGCGTAGCGCAAAGGTGTCATCCCGAGCGAAGTCGAGGGACCTCCTGCCGTTAGCCGCAGCACTCGCCGCGCTCCTGCTCACGTTCAGCGCGTTCGCGCAGTCGACGATCCTCAACAGCACGGGGCGCAGAGGCACGTACGCGATCCGCAACGCCACCATCGTTCCGGTGACGTCCGCGCCGATCGCGAACGGGACCATCGTGTTCTCGAACGGCGTGATCACCGCGGTCGGCGCGAGCGCAAACGTTCCCGCGGACGCCACGGTCATCGACGGCACGGGCCTTTTCGTCTATCCGGGCATGATCGACTCGGGGTCGAACGTGGGCCTCGTCGAGATCGACTCCGTCGCCGGCACGGTCGACACCTCGGAGCTCGGCGACTTCAATCCGAACTCGTTCGCCGCCGTCGCCGTCAATCCGCACAGCGAGCTTATTCCGGTGACGCGCGTGAGCGGCGTGACCCATCTCGTGTCGACGCCGGAAGGCGGGATCATCTCCGGACAGAGCGCGCTCATTCAGCTCATCGGCTGGACGCCGCAGGAGATGGTGGTGAAGAGCCCCACCGCGGTGCACATCCGCTTCCCGCGCCTGCGCAGCGGCGGCTTCGGCGATCAGACGCAGGACGAGGACGCGGAAAAAGAACAGCGCAAGGCCTACACGAAGGACGTGGACAAGCTCCGTGATCTCCTTCGCGATGCACAGGCGTACGGCAAAGCCGCGGCCGCGCGCACGTCGAGGAAGAGCGTGCAGCGCTTCGATCGCGATCTCGTTCTCGAAGCGCTGGTGCCGGCCGTCGAACGACGCGTGCCGGTGGTGATGCACGCGAACCTCGCGCGCGACATCCGCGCCGCGCTCGCGTTCGCGGACGAGTTCAAGCTCGAG
>DATLBM010000639.1:0-2166 GCA_035526885.1 Thermoanaerobaculia bacterium
TCCGTATCCGCTGCTGGCGCAGTAGGCGTGAGAAGGTCGTTCGGGCGACGTCTGCTCGTCTTCAGGCGGGAACGCCCGTCGGTGAGCGCCAGCGGTCCACGCGCACGCCTTTGATCAGCAGCCACACGGCGAAGGACGTCTCGCCGAGAAACACGGGCAGGGCCATGATCATGAACGCGCGGCCGGCGAACCGCGGCGCGAGCACCAGGACGAAGCCGTTGAACATGTACGCCAGTCCGGCCAGCTGGTACAGGACGCCGACCGCCTTCGGCAGATAACCCGACGTCAGGATCAGGTATCCCATGACCAGAAAGTACGGGCCGAACAGCAGCAGGGCGATGCCGAATCCGAGCACATGGGCCTTCATCGCCAGCGCGGTCATTGCCTGGAGCTGGCCGGGCGTGAACGCCGTCAGGTAAGCGTTGCTGCCGAGAGGGAACAGCGCCTCGACGAGCTGGATCACATACGCGCTTTCCACGGACAGGGCGATGACGTTGAAGAGCAGTGCCAGCAGCGCGAGCTGCTCGTGGACCGGCCGGGTCAGCACGTAGAGGATCCAGGAGAGGACGATGGTGAGGATCAGCACGACCAGCTCGAGGGCGATGCCGGTCCGCCAGAGCATCTGCATGTTCTGCAGATTGGCGAAGGTGGCCGCGGCATCGCCGGCCACCATGATGCGCCCGCGGATGAAGAACTCTTCGGTGAAGCCGAGCGCGATGATGAGCAGATACAGCACGCCGGCGACTCTTGCGTAAGCCCGTGGATTGATTTCCCTGTTCATGCGCGCATCGTCGCAAGGCGATGCTGAACGGGCGCTGAACGGCGTTTAGTGCGCGATCTTCGCCACCCGCTTCACCCACCGCGGCTGCTCGACCTTCTCCGCGAGCGCGGCAAACGACTCACGCGGGCCGGACCAGCGCAGCGTTTCGACGTCCGAGAACAGCGGAGCGTCCGAGCGCAGCGTCGCCAGGTTCTTGAACAGCAACGCGTCCGCGAGGTGATCGCCGAGGATGTTCGGGGGGAAGGACTCGATGGGGCCGTGTTGATTCAACAGGCGGGCCGCGCCTTTCGCGCCGATCCTGGGGATGCCGGGATAGCCGTCGGCGGCATCGCCGACGAGGGCGAGGTAGTCGGGGATCAGCGAGGGCGGAACGCCGAACTTCCCGATGACGCCGGCCTCGTCGCGGATCGCGCCGGATTTGCGATCGACCTGCACGACGCGGTCCGCGACCACGCATTGAGCGAGGTCTTTGTCCGGCGTCCAGATGCTCACCTTCTCCACGCGCTTGTCTTTCGCGGCGAGGTGCGCACCGGAGGCGAGTCCGTCGTCCGCTTCGAGATCCGTCATCGGCCACACCACGACGCCGAGGGCGGAGAGCGCTTCTTCGAGGGGACGGAATTGATTCCAGAGCGCGCGCTCGATGCCTGCCCCCGTTTTGTAGCCCGGATAGAGATCATTGCGGAACGACTCGATCACGTAGTCCGTGGCCACGGCGATGTGTGTGGCGCCCTGCTCCAGCATCTGGATCACCGTCCCCACGACGCCCGCGACCGCGCCGTACGGCTTATCGGTTTTCGAGAAGCGGCGCAGCCCGTAGAAGTGGCGGAACAGTTCGTAGGTACCGTCGATGAGATGGACGATCATCGTGTGGCGGTCATTCGACCACGTTCGGCTCGATGAACGCCACCGCCGGATCGCAGCGCAGCGAGGCCACTTGCCGCGGCGTGAGCGACGCGACGTCCGCGGAGTCGTTACGCACCACGAGGAACGTCGCCGAGAAACCGGCGCCGAGCGGCGCGGGCTCCGCGCAGGGAGGAGAAACCCGGTGGAGGACAGGCAATCCTGTCTGTTCACACCCGGAGAGGCAGGATGGACTGTCCTCCACGTGAACGTACACGCCGATCTGCGAGGTCAGGCGCGCGGCGGCGACGCCGTCGAGCACGAGCACTTCGTACGGCGACAACATCCGCTGCTGCGTGCCGATCGTGATCGTGGCGGCGATGTTCCACGGATTCGCGATGGTGACGCCGCCTTCGACCATCGCGTCGGTCGTGAGCGCGTCGATATCGATCGCCGGAACGTCACCGTACCGCGCGGTCACCTCCCCGCCGCTCACCCGGATCAGCTTCGTCTCCGCCGGCACCTCGGGGACGAGCGTCTCGTAC
>DATLBM010000640.1:0-2964 GCA_035526885.1 Thermoanaerobaculia bacterium
GCCGCTGAACGTGAAGCGCGATGGCACGACCCCGTCAGCGGCGCGCGGATCGTCGCTGCGTGCCGCGGTCGCTGTCGTCGCCACCGCCACGTCGCGCCCGCCTCCGAGATACGCGATCAACGCGTTCTTCTGCTCCTCGGAAAGGTTCGAGAACGCGGGCATGAAGCCGCGACCGCGCTCGATGATCTGCCGGATTTCCGTCACCGATCGGCGCTCGGTCACGCCGACGAGCGACGGCGTGCGTCCACCGTCGCCGCGACGATCGGCGCGATGACAGCTCACGCACGCCGAGGCATAGATGGCATCTCCCGTCCGCGGCGGGCCACGCTCGGCCTGAGTGCGCTCGCGCAGCGCGGCGATCCAGGGCACATCGCTCGCGTTCACGTAGAGCACGCCGGACGTGCGGTCGAACGCTGCGCCCCCCCACTCGCCGCCGCCATCGAAGCCAGGCAGCACGACCGTGCCCTCACGGCTCGGCGGCGTGAAGAGGTTGCCGTGTCGCATCCGTCGGAAGCGCGCCAACGCCGAATCGTGCGCCGGGGACGTGAGGTCGGTGACGTCCGCCTCCGTCATTCCCTGTCGCGCGAACGGCGCCGGCTTCGTGGGGATGGGCTGCGTCGGCCACGCCTGCTCGCCTGCGAGATCAGACGGCGGCACTGCGCGCTCCTCGATCGGAAACAGCGGTCGCCCAGACACGCGGTCGAAGAGAAATACGAATCCCGACTTCGTGATCTGCGCGACCGCGTCGGTGCGGCGGCCGTCCTGCAACACGCTGACGAGGTTCGGCGTGGCAGGCAGGTCCCGGTCCCACATGTCGTGGTGCACCGTCTGGAAATGCCAGAGCTGGCGCCCGGTCGCCGCGTCGAGCGCGAGCAGCGAGTTGGCGTACAGGTTCTGGCCGAGCCGCTCGCCGCCGTAGAAGTCTGGCGAGGCCGAGCCGGTAGGCACGAAGACGATGCCACGCGCCACGTCCACCGACATCCCGGCCCACGAGTTCGCACCACCAAGTGAAGCGCGCGTCTCGGCTGGCCACGTCTCGGCGCCCGGCTCGCCGGCACGCGGGATCGTGTGGAACAGCCAGCGCAGCTTTCCAGTGTGGACGTCGAACGCGCGCACGTCGCCCGGTGCAGCGCCCTCGCCCTCACCGACGCGCGTACCCTGGATGAGCAGATCCTTGTAGATCACACCGGGGCTCGTGGCGACGAGCTGCGTACGCGACACGTCGCGATCGAGCCCCGTCGCGAGGTCGATCCAGCCCGCGTCGCCGAAACCGGCGGCTGGCCGGCCTGTCGCCGCGTCGATCGAATAGAGGCGGCGCCCTACCGTATAGAACAGCCGTCGCTCGGCACCGTCTTCCCAGTAGGAGACCCCGCGGTTCGCGTGCGCTTCTCTCGTGCGTCCTTCGAACGGGTCGAACCGCCAGAGCTGCTCGCCACTTTCGGCGCGCAGAGCGAACAATGCCAGCGATGGCGACGTGGAGTACAGCACGCCGCGCACGATGACTGGCGTCGCCTGGATTTCGGAGCGGTTCTGTGGCGACGCGTCCCCGGCGTGATAGACCCACGCGACGCGAAGCCGCTTCACGTTCGTGCGGTCGATCTGACCCAGCGGCGAGTAGCGCGTTTGTCCAGGCTCTCCACCGGTGACCCGCCAATCGACGTCTTCACGCGTCGTGGGCCTGCTGGGCCGCGCACACGAGAGCACGCACGCGGCGAGCATCGCGCCGAGCGATGAATGTACGAGCACGCGCATTTCGGAACTCACTCGACGTGGATAGAGCGCCACTTGCCCTGGTCGAACCGGATCACGCTCAGCGCGCAGCGCGTCGCATGTCCGATGAGGATCGCGATCCAGATGTGGATCGGCTGGAGCGTCGAGAGCTGCTGGACCATGAAGCAGATGCCGAGTGGAAGGACGACCTGGGAGATGATGGAGATGTAGAGAGGGCTCTTGGTGTCGCCGGTACCCTGCAGTCCGCCCGTGAAGGTGAGCGCCACCGTGATGAACAGCCCCGACACGCTGAGTACGCGGAGCAGCTGCGTACCGATCGAGACGACGTCGGGATTGCTCATGCCGAACACGGCGAGGAGCTGTCGTGGCACGAAGAAGAACGCCAGGCCGACGCACGTGGCGACCGCAAGTCCGAGTCGTGCCGCGGAGTGCACACCCGCGATCGCCCGCTCGGGCTTCCCCGCACCGAGATTCTGACCAGCGATCGCGGCGGCAGCGCCCATCAACCCGAGCGACGTCCAGGTGATCAGCGAGAACAGCTGCGAGTACGAGATCGCGAACGCGGCCTGCGCCGCCGCGCTCTGCGCGAGCGCGCCGATGAAGCCGAGCATGAACAGCCCGCCGACGTTCATCGCGATCCCCTGCACACCACTGGGCAGGCCGAACCGGAATAGCGACCGGATGATCGTCCAGTCTGGCCGGTAGCTACCCTGGCGCGGGAACGACACCACCCATCCGCCGCGCGAGAGCTTGAACAGCGCATACGCGGCGACGATGCCCGACGCGATGCACGTTCCCATTGCCGCGCCCTTGGTTCCGAAGGAAGGGATCGGACCAAGGCCGCGGATCAGCACCACGTTCAGCGCGATGTTCAGCAGCGTGGTCGCGACGCCGAGCACCATCGGGGTGCGTGCATCGCCCGCCGATCGAAGCGCACCGCCCAGCATGTAGAACACCATCATGCCGCTGCTGAACAGGAACATGATGCGCAGGAACGGCAGTGCTTCCCTCTTCACGCTTGGCGCGGCGTGCACCAGGTCGAGCAGGTACGGCGCCAGTACGAAGCCGAGCGGTGCCATGATGAACAACGAGAGGCCGGTCGCCGTCAGGAACGCCTGATAGACCGTGCGATCGACCTTCTCCTCCTCCCCCGCCCCCGCGAACCGCGCCACGAGCACGCTCATCCCGGTGAAGAGCGAGTTGATGAAGACGATGACGATGAGGAAGATCTGC
>DATLBM010000641.1:0-11165 GCA_035526885.1 Thermoanaerobaculia bacterium
GCCAACCGCCAACCGCCAACCGCCAACCGCCAACCGCCAACCGCCAACCGCCCGGGTGTACCATCCCCCATCCGCACACCCGCGATTTACGCCGCGTTCGACCGGTTCCCGTCGCGCAAGGGGGCGGCGATTCACATCGACCGCTTCGCGCGCACGCTCTTCGACTCCTTCGGCGGCGGCACGCTCTTCGTTCTCGGCGGCCCCGACCTCCCCGCGCACCAGGTCGAAGGCGACGTCGAGATCCGCCGCTTCCGCGAGGAGATCCCGAACTTTCTCGACCGCGCGCTGGCGTTCGGCGCGTGGCTGGCGCATTACGTCGAGCGCGCGGAGCCGGAGATCGCGCACTTTCGCGACCCGTGGTCGGGCGCGCCCATCGCTCTCCGGCCGCACGCGTACAAAACCGTCTACGAAGTGAACGCCCTGCCATCGATCGAGCTGCCGTCGCTCTTTCCCGACCTCGGACCGAAAACGCTCGACAAGATCCGCCGCATCGAAATGGATTGCTGCGCGGAAGCGGACCTGATCATCACGCCCTCGCGCACCACGAAACGATTGCTGGAGACGCTCGGCGTCGATGAAACGAAGATCGAAGTGATCCCAAACGGCGCGGACCTCGACGCACCCGCGCCGAAGCCCGACAACGCGCCGCGCGAGTACATCCTCTACTTCGGCGCCGCGCAGTCGTGGCAGGGCATCGACACGCTTCTGCGCGCCTTCGCCCGGCTCCGCGATTTCGAGGAACTGCGCCTGGTGCTCTGCGCGTCGAAAGACTCCTCGGCCTGGCGAGCCTGCGCGCGATTCGCCGAACGCCTCGGCATCGCCGACAGAATCGTCTGGCAGTACGAGCTCGAGGAGCCCGAGCTCGCGCGCTGGCGGCAGCACGCCCTCGTCTCCATCGCGCCGCTCACCGACTGCGAGCGCAACGTCGTGCAGGGCTGCGCGCCTCTGAAGATCCTCGAGTCGATGGCCTCCGGCACCGCCGTCGTCGCGTCCGACGTTCCGCCCGTGCGCGAGATCATCGAAGACCGCGAGAACGGCTGGCTCGTGCATCCCGAGCGGCCGGCGGAGCTGGCCCGCGCCATCCGCATCCTCCTCGAACAGCCCGAAAAGGCGCGCATCCTCGGTACGAACGCGCGCCGCACCATCGAAGAGCGATTCACCTGGGAGCGGTCCACCACCGCGCTTCGGCGCGCGTACGGCCGCGTGATGAAAGGAGGACCCGACCGTGAATGTGTTGACGGCCTATCGGTCTCTCACGGCTGAACAGAAGCGCACGCTGAGCGAGAAGCGCCTGGAGATGAATCGTCCCATCGGGCCTCTCCTCGAATTCCTCAAACCCCTCGGCGCCTGCGACGCCATGGCCGACAGGATGCGCTCGAAGCTCGGCTGCACCTTCGCGCTGGGCATCTTCGTGATCATCGGCCTGATCATCTTCTTCTCGAACATCGGCTGGAATCCGCTCACGCTGCTGGTCTTTGCCGCCGTCGTCGTGCTGATCGTCATGGCCGGCGTGCTCTGGGGCTGGACGCGCGGCATCGACGTGTCGAACAACTTCCGCCAGTTCGCCCTCCCCGTGTTGACCGTGCTGCGCGAGGACTTCGATCCGGAGACGCCCGTGCACGTCAGCATCGATCTGTCCGAGGCGACGAGCGCGAAGAAGAGAACGGAGGAGGGGAAGGCGTACAAATCGGGCGCGTACTACAAGATCATCGACTCGATGTACGTCGACCCGTGGATGTCGGTGGATGCCGTGCTGGTCGACGGCACGAAGCTGTCGTGGAGCGTCAAGGACAAGATCCGCGAGCGCAGGAAAACCAAGCGCAATGCGCGCGGCAAGATCAAGACGAAGACCAAGTACAAGAAAAAGTCGGACATCGAGGTGTCGATGGGCCTGCGTCGGAAGACGTACGCAATGACGGCCACGGAAGGCGAGATGTCGACCGACGCCAAGCGTCACTCCGTGAAGCTCGAGCGCGAGGTGATCACGCCGTCGCTCGATCCCATCGATCCGCGCGCGCTGCTCGATCTCGTGGCGGACGTGTTCCGCAGCGCCGCGCCGGCGAAGGAGCGCGCATGAACTGCGAAGGACGCAAAGGCTTCCTGACTCTCGCCAATTGTGAGAATCCCGCGACCACGGCCTGCTCGAACTGCGGGCGGATGATGTGTACCGTTCATCTCGCGCCGCAGTCGGGGTTCACGATGTGCTACGACTGCGCGGCCACGAATCCGCAATATCAAAAGGAAGGCGAGTACGACGAGACGTGGGCCGCGGGCTACCGCCGCTCGTACTACGACGACACGGGCTACCAGCCGGTGTCGGGCTTCACGCGCTACGACCGCAGCTCGTTCCATTCGCGCACGCGGGACACGTCGGACGACGAGACGGATCGCGGCGGCTTCGACGCCAGCTGACCATGCGCCTGCTCTTCCTCACCGAGAACTACCCGCCCGATCGCGGAGGCATGAGCGAGTCATGCGACCGCATCGTGCGCGGTCTCGCTCGCGCCGGCGCGAAGCTGGACGTGGTGTTCTTCGATCGCCGCGCCGCGGCGACGTCGACGCACGCGACGTCGTTCGGATCGCTGACGCGCGTCGCGGCGGAGGCGGATGCCGCACACACCATCAATCTTCTGTGGAACCGCCTGGACCGCCGCAACACGCACGTCGTGGCATTCGGCGGTCACATGCCGCTGCTCGCCGCGCCGGTGTTCGCGGCGTGGATGCGACTGCCGCTGATCACGCTCATCCGCGGGAACGAGCTCGATGCAGGCCTCTTCGATCCGCGCCGCCGCCCGATTCTCGACGACGCCTTGCGCCGCTCCGCGATGGTGTGCACGGTGACGACGTCGCAGGCGGAGAAGATCGCTGCGCTGCATCCCGACGTGCGCACGCGCGTGGTACCGAACGGAATCGATTTCGAGCTCTGGCAACCGACGGAGTCGGATCGCACGCGCGCTCTCGAATTTCGCGCGCGCACCGGCCGCCGCATCCTCGGCCTGTTCGGACATCTGAAGCGCAAGAAGGGCGTGACCTTCTTCGCGAACGCGATGCAGCACTGCGCCGGGCAGTTTCACCTGCTGCTCGTCGGCGAGCTGGAAGACGCGATCGACGTCGAGCACACGCTGCTTCCGCCGCAGGACCGTCTCGATCTGATTCCGTACTACCTCGCCGCCGATCTGGTCGTGCTGCCGTCGCACTACGACGGGTTTCCGAACGTGCTGATCGAGGCCGCGGCGCTGGGGCGTCCGCTGCTGGCGTCAGCCACGGGCGGCATGCGGGACCTGCTCACCGACGGCGAGAATGCGTTTCTCTTCGCGCCGGGCGACGAGCATTCCTGCCGCGAGGCCGTCGCGCGCGCCGCCGACGCGGACGAGATCACACTGCGACGCATGGGCGAGCGCGCGTACGAGTCCGCGCGCCTGCACTGCGACGCGCGACGCGAGTCGCAAACGTACCTGGAAGTCTTCGAGGAGGTTTCGAATGAAACGAATGCTGATCGCCGCGCTGCTCCTGTTCGCGTGCAGCAAGCCTGAAACCGCCGAACGCTCGGCCCCCGCACCCGCTCCGCCCGCGAATGATTCGGTGGCCGCGGGACCGAGTGAGCCGCCCGTGGCCGGCGTACCTAACGTCACCATCAGCGGGAACACCGTCGACATCGCGTACGGCGGGCAGAAGCTGCACGGCGAACAGCGCGACACCGGCAAACGCAAATACACCGTCGACGGCGCCTTGAAATACGAGGTCAAGCCGAACGACCAGGGCGGCTTCAAGCTGCGCACCGCGGACGGCAAACTGCTCTGGAAAGTGAGGGTCACGCCGGAGAAGATCAAGATCAGCGACAACGAGGAGAACACCAATCCGTTCGAGCTGAAGGTGCGAGACGCGGGCCGCGTGAAAGTGGTCGCGCCGGGCGACAAAGAGCTCGGCAACGTGCGCTACGACGGCACGAACATCGAAGTCGAGAACGCGGGCGGGCAGAAGCAGTTCTCGATTCCCGCGAAGGCATCGTCGGGCGCGTACGGCGTCCTGCTCCTGGACGCGATTCCCGCCGAGCAGCGCGCGATTCTCGTCGCCGAGATCCTCTCGCGCGGGCGATGATCGTCTACTACGCCGTCGGCGGCGGACTGGGACATCTCGTGCGCGCCGCGCGCGTCATCGAGAAGCTGGGCATCGACGCGGTGATCGCCACCGCGTCGCCGTACGCGGAGCGCGTCTGCAAGTCGTTCATTCGCGTTCCGCAGTCGCTCGAGAACGACGTGAGCGCGCACCGCGACTGGATTCGCGAGCTGAACGCGGAGCGCATCATCGCCGACACGTTTCCCGGCGGCATCCAGGGCGAGTTGTGCGGCCTCGACGTGCCGATCGACTGCGTCGCGCGCCTGCTGCGCTGGGATGCGTATCGCGCGGCGGTGCCGTTCGCATTGCCGCGCATCGGGACGACGTACGTTGTCGAGGAGCTGACGCACGCGGTGTTCGGCAAGGTCGTGCCGCTCGATCTGTCCGTGCCGTTCGTCGAGGAAGTCGAGGAATCGGATGAGTGGCTGGTCGTGCACTCCGGCCCCGACGACGAAGTGCGGGAATTGACGGCGTTCGCGAAGGAACTGGGCGCGCGGAATCTGCGTGTAATTTCAGGAGCCGACGTGTGGCCCGCGGCGCCGCTCTTTCCGGCGGCGGCGAAGATCATCACCGCCGCCGGATTCAACGTCATGCTGGAGACCGAACAGTGGCGCGCGAAGCACGTGGCCGTGCCGTTCGCGCGCCGCTTCGACGATCAGTTCGTGCGCGCCGCGCGCCGGAAGAAAAGGTTGTCCAGCGCGAACGCGCCCGCTCCGGCCGCGGCGATGTAGAGGAACAGCCAGCAGTACACCACCGCCAGCTCGCCCATGTTCACGTTCGGCCAGATGCTGCCGTTGCGCGCATGGCCGTAAAAGTACGCCACGGCCATCATGCCGCTGCAGATGAAGGCCGCGAAGCGCGTGAACAGTCCGATGGCGATCAGCGCGCCGCCGAAGAACTCGATCGAGCCGCCGATGTACTGAATCCAGAACGGCACCTCGATGCCGGGCGGCATTCCGCCGAACGCGCCGAAGATCTTCTGCGCGCCGTGCGCCGCGAACAGGATGCCCACCAGGATGCGGGTGATGCCGAGGATGTAGGGGGACCAGGAGGTGAACCGGGCGACGACGTTCATGACTGCGCTTTCTCCAGGTAGGCGGTGAGCTGTGCGAACGTGCCGGACCAGCCGCCGTTCATCGAGTCGTGCATTCCGCGGAACGTTGCGCGCTCCGCATCCGTGGCGTGGATCGGCACGCCCACCATGCTCACCGTCGTCTTTCCGCGATCCTCGGTCAGCGTGATCGTGGACAACGTTTCCAGCGGCCAGCCGCCGTCGAGGAACGGTGCACGGGTCACGCCGCCCTGCGCATCCGAGAAGGACTGCACGAACACGATCCGCTCCGGCGGCGTGATCTCGCGCCAGATCCAGCGTCCCCACATCTCCGTGCCGTCGGGCCCGCGCATGCCGTAGTGCATCACGCCGCCGGGACGGAGATCGCTGGTGCAGTGGAACATCTCGAACCCTTTCGGTCCGAACCACTGTTCGAGATGCTCGGCCTCCGTCCAGACGCGGAACACGAGCTCGCGCGGCGCATCGAGCGTTCGCGTGAACGTGAACGCCTCGGCGACCTGCTCGCCGAGACGGCCCAGCGTCTGCGAGAGACCCTCGACGGCGTTGTGATCGGCGACGACGCGATCGCGCAGCTCCGCGGTGGCGAAGGTCATGCGCACGGTGACCGCGGTCTTCCCGTCGCGATCCTCGAACGTCGACTCGGCTTCGAAGAGCGGCCCGCTGGTGTGCGAGTAGGCGATGCGGTTCGGCGCGTCGATCGTGCGATAGACGATCTCGTTCCTGTAGTCCGTGCCGTCCGGGCCGTGCATCACGAAGCGCCAGGCGCCGCCTTCGCGGAAATCGAATTCGTTCGTGGTGATCGTGAAGCCGTTCGGCCCCCACCAATTGGCGAGATGCTCCGCCTCGGTCCACATCTGGAACACCAGCGGGCGCGGGGCATCGAACACGCGCGTGACCACGATCTCGCGGCTACTTCTTTCGTCCATCTTTCTTCTTCTCCTTGCTCTGAACCCGGCGCAGGTAATCGTCGAGACGATCGAAGCTCTGCTCCCAGAATTCGCGGTATTGATCGAGCCACTCGGCGATCTCTTTCAGGCGCGCGCCCTCGAGCCGGCACGGACGCCACTGCGCGTCGCGGCCGCGTGCGATGAGCCCCGCCTTCTCCAGCACCTTGAGATGCTTGGAAACGGCGGGCATCGACATGTCGAACGGCGCGGACAGCTCGCTCACCGAGCACTGGCCGCGCGCGAGCCGGGCCAAAATGGCCCGGCGCGTGGGGTCCGCCAGCGCGGAGAAGGTGGAGCTGAGCCGATCGGCCTTGTGAACCATGTGGTTAATTAACCATATGGTTAAACGCGAATGGATGTCAAGAGGGAGGCCGCGATTGCGTCATCATTCGCCACCATGACGCAGATTCCGTTCGATCCCGACACCATCCCGTGGATTCCGCTCGCTCCCGGCGAGTCGTTCAAGCCGCTCGTGTTCCTGCCCGAGGATCGCGGCCGCGCGCTGCTGTTGCGGCTGGAACCGGGGACAGTCGTACCGTGGCATCGCCACACGGGCGAAGTGCACGCGCTCAACGTGTCCGGCCGGCGCCGGCTGCACACGGGCGAGATCATTGGGCCTGGTGGTTACGTGTACGAGCCGCCGGGCAATGTCGATACCTGGTCAGCCGTCGGTGACGAGCCGGTCGTCGTGCACATCGTCGCCTACGGCGCGATGGAGTACCTCGGCAAGGACGGCACGGTCGAGCGGACCGACACGGCCGCGTCGCTGCGGGCGATCTACGATCAGTTTCGCGCGCGCGGGCTGTGACCGGTCCACCGTTTGTACGCGCGTGAGAACGCGGCGGGATCGGAGAAGCCGAGGAGGTAGGCGGTCTCGCCGACGGCGAGTTTCTTTTCGCCGAGGTACTGAACGGCGAGCTTGCGGCGCAGTTCGTCGAGCACCTGCTTGAACGTGACGCCTTCGGCTTTCAGCTTGCGGAAGAGCGTGTGCCGGCCGACGCCGAGCCGGCCCGCCACCGAGTCGACGTGTACGTCCGCGGTGTGCAGCGCGCTCGCGAGCAGCTCTTCGACGCGCTCGCGCGTCGAGCCGGCGTCGCGTTGCAGCAAGGACTCCGCGCGTGCTTTCACGATGTCGATGGCGCGGCTGGCCGGCGCCTGCGAAGCCAGCGCGAAGAACGCGCCGTCGAACAGCACGGCGTTGCGGTCGCTGCCGAAGACGATGGGGATGCGGAAGACCCGGTCGTACTCCGCGCGATACGAGGGCTCGGCGTGGCGGAAGTGCAGTTCCTTCGCGAAGTCGAAACCGGGGAAGAGGCGGCGGCCCGCGCAGATGGAGCGCGCGAAGTTCGCCTCCGCGCCCTCGGGAAAACCGGCGTTGTCGCGCGTGTCGACGGCCCAGAACTGATCTCCGACGCGCTCGAGCTGGATGCGATCCTCGCTCGTGCTCAGGCTTTCCGGATGCGCGAGCGCCTCGGCCATCGTCGGCGAGAACACGCCCATCATGCACGCGAACGAGCGCTCGATTCCTTCGTCCGATTCGCCGAAGTGCAGCGCGAACGCGGGATCGCCGCTCAACTCTTTGGCGGCTCGCATGAGCGCGATGTAGTTCTCGAGCGGGATGCGGCGCTCGTCATCGTGCAGTCCGGCCGGATCGATGCCCGATCGCCGGACGAGCTGCGCCAGCGCACACCCTTTCGCGATCGCGAAGTCCATCAACGCGCGCGCGGCGCTGGCCGCGACGGTCGGATCATTCATCGTTGCAACCGCCAGTCATGCTTTTGCGATGCGGCGTCATGTCGGGGGAAGTCCTTCCTGCCTAGAGTACACAACATGTCCAAGACCAAGGCCAGGCTCGCGGGCTTCTTCTACATTTTGATGCTGCCGCTGGGCGCGCTGGTGCCGCTGATGGGCGGGCCGTTGCGAACGTCGAATGATCCCGCGCAGACCGCGGCGATCCTCCTCGCGCATCCGGCGCTCGTGCACACCGGCTACGCCGTCGACGTCCTCGTCGTGGCGAGCTACCTCGTGGTCACCGCGCTTTTCTACGAGATGTTCGCGCCGGTGAATGGCACGGTCGCGCGCGTGGCCACGTTCTTCGGTCTCACCGGCTGCGCCCTGCAGGCCGGAGCAGCCGTCTTCCGCGTCGCTCCGCTGCTCATTCTGCAAGGCGATCGGCACATGGAGGCGCCCGCGTTCCTGGTGATGAAGCTCTACTCGCCGGCGTACCGCGTCGCGCTCGTGTTCTTCGGCTTCTACGGCGTCCTGATCGGCTGGCTGATCTTCCACTCGGCGTTCCTGCCGCGAATCATCGGCGTGCTCATGGCGCTGGCCGGCGTCGCCTGGATCACGTTTCTCTGGGCGCCGCTGGCGAACTTCCTCTGGCCGGCCGTGCAGCTATCGCTCGCCGCGGCCGGCGAGGGCTCACTGATGCTGTGGCTTCTGATCAAGGGAACGAAAGCGCACACGCCACAACCAATAGAACATGGCGCCGAATAGCAGCAGGATCGGCAGCGCGCGCATCGGCGCGGTCGTGAACGGCTCGGGAAGAATCTTCGCCACGCGCTCGCGAATGGAGAAGAACGATCCGGCCGCGATGAACAACGCGAAGCACATCCGCCACAGATGCCGCGCCAGACGCCGCCCGCCGCGCGGGACGCCGAATCGCAGCACGCGCACGTCGCCGATCGCCGCGAGCAGCAAGAGCACGCCGATGATCAGTGGCGCAAAGAACGGGATGCCCTGGAAGGTGCGTCCGGGCAGGTTGAAGATCCTCACGCCTCCGACGATCGCGAACGCCGCCAGCGTGAGCGCGACCGCCAGCCACGCGAGCTGGATCGCGCGCGTCCACCGCGTCGCGGGCCGCACCGTCATCAGCGCCGTGACGACAAAGTACGCGACCATGAAACCGGAGCGCACATTCGGATCGGTGGGGCTCTTCATCAAGCCCAGGATCGACGCGCCGAAGCCCATCACCAGCATTGCGTACACGAAAAGCAGTCCGCTGCGGCGGTGGAGACGTCCGCCCTTTTTCGCGATGAGGGCGGTGGCGCCGAGGAGGATGGCCGCGCCGCCGGCGGCGATGTGAATGGGCAGGATGATGTTCATGATCCCTTCATCGTGCCGGGGCGTTGCTGAATGAATCCTGAACGCTGCGTTCAGCGGACGTTCAGGAAGCGCGGCGCACGCTGATGACCATGAAACGCAACGTTCTGCTGACCGTGATCTCGTTGTCGTCGAACGTCCTGCTGGCCGTTCATCTGGCAGACGACGTCGTTCGCGGCAAATCTCCTGGAGGCCTCGGCAACCTCAACGCCATCGTGGCCATGGCGCTCTTCGCGTACGCGTCGCTGATGCTCGCTGAAGGACGAGTGGGTCGAATCCTCATCTTCATCGAGTCGTTGTGCGCGGCGGGCATGCCCGTCATTCACATGATGGGACGAGGCGTCGGCGGCGCGTTCGCGAAGACGCCCGGCGCCTTCTTCTTCATCCTGACGCTCTTCATTCTCGGCGTCACCGGCATCCTGGGCATGGTCCTGGCCGTGCGTGGCAATGGGACAATGTCCGCGGTCGCGAATGAGAATCCTGATCGTCGAGGATGAGTCGCTGCTGGCCCAGCGCCTCGCCGCCACGTTGGCCGAGCGCGGTTACGCCGCGGACGTTGCCGCGGATGGCGAGCGCGCCGACTTTCTCGTCACCACCGAAACCTACGACGCGATCATTCTCGACCTCGGCCTGCCGCGCATCGACGGCCTGACGCTGCTCGAGCGCTGGCGCTCCGCCGGCATCGCGGTGCCGGTGCTCGTGCTCACGGCGCGCGGGAGCTGGAGCGAGAAAGTGCGCGGCATCGACGGCGGCGCGGACGACTACGTCACCAAGCCTTTTCAGATGGACGAGCTGCTGGCGCGGCTCCGCGCGCTGATCCGCCGATCGAGCGGCCAGGTCACGCCCGAGCTGCGCTCCGGCGCGCTGGTGCTGGATCCGCGAACGTCGCAGGTCACGCTCGACGGACAGCCGGTGAAGCTGACCAGTCACGAGCTGCGCGTGCTCTCGTATCTCATGCACCATCGCGGACGCGTCGTCTCGCAGAGCGAGCTGACCGAACACATTTACGCGCAGACATTCGACCGCGACTCGAACACCGTCGAAGTATTCATCGCGCGTTTGCGCCGGAAGCTCGGCGCTGAAACGATCGAGACCGTGCGCGGTCTCGGCTACCGCATCCGGACGGAATCGTGAAGGGCTCGCTGCGCGCGCGCCTGTTCGCCGGAGCGGTGATCTGGATGGCCGCGCTGCTGATCGCGGTCATCGCCGGCATCGTCAGGCTGACGCGGAACCATCCCGAGGTGGCGACGAGGCATGCGGCGCACATCGTGATGGTGATCGCCAGCGTCGCGTTCCTCATCGGCGGCTTGTTTCTCGTACGAAAAGCGCTGGCACCTTTTGCGACGCTTCGCGCCGGCCTGTTGTCGGTGCGCGAGGGACGCAGCCAGAGAGTGGAAGGCGAATATCCGTCCGAAGTGCAGCCGCTGGTGAACGACCTCAACGCGCTGCTCGAGGATCGTGAAAGCGCGATTGCACGAGCGCTCGCGACGGCGGGAGATCTCGCGCACGGTTTGAAGAATCCGCTGGCGGTGCTGGCGCAGGAGGCGGAGCGGGCGGATGCCGCGGGACATCGCGAGCTCGCGACGACGCTGCGCCAGCAGGTCGAGCGGATGCAGCGGCAGATCGACTATCAGCTCGCGCGCGCCCGTGCGACTGCATCGGCGCGCGCCGCGCCGGGCCTGCGCTGCGCTGTGCTGCCGTCCGTCGAGGGTCTGGTGCGCACGATGCGGCGCCTGCACGCGGAACGCGAGCTTTCGATCGAGGTGGACGTCGCGGAGGCGCACGAGATTCGCGGACGGCGCGAAGACCTCGACGAGATGCTGGGCAATCTCCTCGACAACGCGTGCAAGTGGGCGCGCTCGCGCGTCACGGTTTTCTCGTCGGGCGACGACGCGCACATCATCGTCTGCGTCGACGACGACGGCTCA
>DATLBM010000642.1:0-4207 GCA_035526885.1 Thermoanaerobaculia bacterium
CGTTCGAGACGATGAGCAGGGCGACGGTGATGACGATCGTGCGCATGGCGGGCCTACTCGTATCATGCGGCGCGATGAAGAGCGATTTCGATTTTCTGCACGGACGGTGGGACGTGTCATCCTGAGCGAAGCGCAGCGGAGTCGAAGGACCTTCCACGCTTCCACGCCGGAAGGTCCCTCGACCGTCTTCGCGGCTCGGGATGACACCCGCTGCGCGCGGCGCGTGTCATCCTGAGCGAAGCGCAGCGGAGTCGAAGGACCTTCTACCGACAGAGCGTCCCGCTTCGCTGCGGCGGCTCAGGATGACACGCCGGTTGACGCGTCTACATCGGCCGCGCGTGACGCGGCTCGTACACGCCGAGCTTCCCGCCGCCCGGCAGCGTGATGCGCGTGAGCAATCCCCACCCCGCGTTGAACACGGGCTCGCAGGCCACGCCGTGCTGCTGCATCTCGGCGACGAACGCCTTCGCGTCGTCGCACATCAGATACAGCTCGTGCGCCCCGTCTTCCTTCGCCGGATGCACCGCCACCTCGGACGGCGGGAGCGCGAAGATCAGCCACCCTTCGCCCGCGTCGACGCCGGGAAATCCAAGGACGTCGCGCAGAAACGCGCGGTCCGCCTCGGCGTTCGTACTGTAGATGACCGAATGCGCGCCGGTGATGTTCATCGTGCCTTTACCTTTCGCGCGGCGATCTCGTTCGCCGCGGCCCAGTCGGAGTCGTTGACAAAGTAGGAGCGGGGCATGATCAGCGCCGCCTTCGGCGAGGTGTAGATCAGGAGCATATCGCTGCGCCCGCGATGTCCGATGAACTTGTCCCAGGAGAGCCGGATGTCGCTGCTCGGCGTTTTCCACGTGACGCCATCCTCGGAGATCTCGCCGTCCACGCGCTGGTGAAGCAGCGGCGTATTTCGCCAGGCCTTGGTGACGGCGCGCCGCGGCGCGATGATCACGAACGCGGCGTAGACGAGCAGCGCAATGGTCAGGACCGGCTTTCGAACGATCCCTCCGAGTCCGTCCGCCACGGCCCAGAGCAGAAACGCGCCGAGGACGACCAGCCCGATCCAGGTCAGCATCCGCAGCGACAGGAACCACTGCGCGCGCCGGAACTCCGCCTCCTGCAGCTCACCGCCGAAATGAATCATCCGCCCAAAATATCCGCGCTCCTCGTGCGTCTGCAATGACAATGGACGCAGCGCTGATGACCAGCGAGCAGGATCGGAAGATCGCCGCCGAGTATGGCCGCGAGGAGCGGCGGCTGCGGAACTTCATCCGCAAACACGTCGTCGACGACCGCGACGTCGAGGACGTTCTGCAGGACGTCTTCTACGAGCTCGTGCAGGCGTACCGGATGCTCACGCCGGTCGAGCACGTGACGGCGTGGCTGTTCCGCATCGCCCGCAATCGCATCACCGATCTCTTTCGGCGCCGGCGTCCGGAAGTGTCGATCGACGAGGAGCCGGCGTTCTTCGCCGATCTCCTTCCCTCCGCCGCGGCGGGACCGGACGCGGTCTACGCGCGCACGCTGCTGCTCGAGGAGCTCACCGAGGCATTTGACGAACTGCCGGAGGAACAGCGGGACGCGTTCATTGCGCACGAGCTGGAAGGCCGGAGCTTCAAGGAGATCGCCGCGCAGTCCGGCGTCAACGTCAACACGCTCATTTCGAGGAAGCATTACGCCGTCGTGCATCTGCGCCGCCGTCTGCGCGCCATTCACGACGACATCGCACAGGAGAGGTCATGAATCACAAACGTAGAAAGAGATTCTTCAAGATCATCGTCATCGCCATCCTGGCCATTCCGCTCTTCGGCTTCCTGCTGATGAGTCTCTGGAACTGGCTGATGCCGGCGCTTTTCGCTCTGCCGCACATCAGTTTCTGGCAGGCACTGGGAGTGTTTTTCCTGAGCCGGATTCTGTTCGGCGGCTTCGGCGGCGACGGAGGCCGCAGACACCGCCACCGCATGATGATGGAGCGGTGGGAACAGATGACGCCCGAGGAGCGCGAGCGCTTTCGCGCCGGACTGGAGGCGAGGGCGTGACGCCCTCGCCTCGGCGCAGGTCATCCGTGGATCTTCCAGCGCGTTCCCGTATACGGCGGGATGGTCGTGGACGGAGCGAGTTGTACGCCGCCGCTCTGCGTGAGACCGTCGAGCCACCGATAGCCCGGCACGTTGCCGAGACATTCGAACACGAACACGTCCGGCTGTTGCTGCGGGTCCGCGTGCACACGCCAGCGCGTGCCCGTGTACGGTTTGTCGGTCACGGGCGCGAGCTGGACGGCGTGCTGCGCGGTCAGCCCGTCGAGCCAGTGGTTTCCCTGCGCGGCGTTGACGCTCTCGAGCAGGATGACGCTCACTTCATGCAGCACGTCGTGATGCACTCGCCACCGCGACGTGACCTTGGACTCCGTTTTGATCAATGAGACCGTTCCGTTTGCGGGGTTGGCATCCAGCCACCGCGGGCCTGGTTTGTCGCCGAGACACTCCAGTGTGACGATACCGCCGAAAAGCATGAAACCTCCTCGTGGTCATTGCTGGTATCGACGTACGCGGGAGGTCCGATTCCGGTGAATGTTCGCGCGACCCTGAAAAATCAGGACGATGTGGCGACGGGCTTTCAGCCCGTCGCCACATTCGCGTTCATTGAATCTGCGTCGAGTTGATCATGACGCGCGGGAAGGGGATGTGTTTCGGCGGCCAGCAGTCGTCGGCCAGACAGGAGTCGTACCAGATCTCCTGCGTACCTTGCGGTGAGACCAGCCCGGTCACGACCACCGATCCGTAATACGCCGTGTTCCCGGTCGACTCGTACGCACCTTCGTTGTAGATGACGCCTTCCACCGAGATCGCGGATTCGTTCGTGTTCTTGTCCATCCAGGCGATCGCGCCGCGTTTGTCGAAGGCGTTCGTGGCGCAGCGCTCCTGGCCTTCCTTCGTCGAGATGGCGCCACCGGTGCACGCCTCCGGCGCCCCGGTGGGCGTCTCGTTCGTGGTTTTCTTCGGCTGTACGGACACGATGGCGAACGGATCGTCCCAATACGCCTGGAGGTTCAGCTTCGTGCCGGCGTAATGCAGGTTCAGGTAGGGCTCGAACGGTTCCGAGCAATCGCAGGTGGGGTTCGAGAAGTTGTTGCCCACGTTGCAATTCGGGTAATAGGGGAGCGGCAGCCACTCGGTGAGCACTTTGTTGTCGCTCTGGCGATAGACGCGCCGCTGGCCCATGCAGACGTCGAACGTATCGTTCTTCGCGCTCTGGCCGTTCGTCCACGGCAGGTCCTGATAATCCCACCGGTTGTTGTAAGCCTTGTCGCGGATGTATTTGCCGTCGCCGTCGACGGTGAAGCCCTTCTTCTGATTGAGACCGCCGGTCGTTTCTTCGTTGACCTTGCGGTAGCCGATGTCGCGATAGGGCTCGCCGGGCTGGTTATACCAGGCGTCCACGGCCGAACAGCCCGTGGTCTTGATGGACTTCGTGTTCATGTACACGACGCCCTTCGCGCCGCAGATGCTGGCGTCGATGGGCACGAGCACGCCCGGACCGCCTTTCTGCGGATTCATCTTGTTCTTCGTTTCGAAGAAGAAGAATCCGGGGCTGGTCTGTACCCACGACTCGAAATCCTTCGTCTCCGCGCCGTTGGTGTAATCGCTGCCGGAGACCCATTCCAGGTAATAGACGTTCTTCTGGCCGCGGCCGGTGATCGCGGCCGCTTTCCAGAAGTCGTAATCGAAACGGGGCACGCGCACGGCGCGGTAATTCGGACGGTTGTCGTAGGTCTGGTACTGGAAATAGTGCGAGCGGCTGACGTTGAGGTCCATGTAGTCGTCGGCCTTGGTCATGTCGGCGTCGGCCAGCGTGGCGTAATCCGTCGGATGGGGGACGTTGAGCGTGCCCAGGCCGGTGGTCTTGCCGTCCACGCGGCCTTTCGTGCGCACCTGGAACCACGGGTCTTCGACGGTGCGGTGCAGCAGCTCCGACAGCCAGACGTGATTGTTGTAGCCCTTGTACGGCGTGCCGGTGCCCGAGGACACGGGATACGAGGTGGGCGTGACCTCCTTGAACGTCAGATCGCCGAACTTGAACACCGCTCCGGGCGTTTGCACCCATGCCGGCTCGGCCGCGGCGGCGTATGAGGGTAACTCGGCTTTGATGATCTCGTATTCGTGTTGCGCCGCGATCGCCGCATCGCTGGGCCGGACGATCACGCCGC
>DATLBM010000643.1:0-3138 GCA_035526885.1 Thermoanaerobaculia bacterium
GAAATTCGCCATCGTCGTCTTTCCCGGATCCAACTGCGACCACGACGCGTATCACGCCGCGAAACACGTCCTCGGCCAGGAAGCCGAGTTCGTGTGGCACAAGGAGACGAGCCTCGGGGGAGCTGACGTCGTCGTGCTGCCGGGCGGGTTTTCGCACGGCGATTACCTGCGGACCGGCGCGATCGCGCGCTTCTCGCCGGTGATGACCGCGGTGGCCGACGCCGCGCGTGCCGGCGCACCCGTCCTCGGGATCTGCAACGGCTTCCAGATATTGTGTGAAGCGCACCTTCTGCCGGGCGCGATGCTGCGCAACCGCGACCTGAAGTTCCACTGCGAGCACGTCTGCATCCGCGTCGAGGAGACCGACACGCCGTTCACATCGCGCGCGTCGAAGGGGCAGGTGCTCCGGATTCCGATCGCTCACGGCGAGGGGAATTACTACGCCGAGCCGGCCGTCGCACGCGAGCTGGAAGAGGGCCGGCGCATCATCTTCCGCTACTGCGACACGCGCGGGGACGTCACGGCCGCATCGAACCCGAACGGGTCGCTGAACGGTATTGCCGGTATCTGCAGTCCGCAGCGCAACGTCGTCGGCCTCATGCCGCACCCGGAGCGCGCGTGCGAGACCGCGCTCGGGAGCGCCGACGGCCTGGTGCTGTTCGAATCGGTGGTGACCCAGATGACGGCGCAGGGAGTCCTTTCGTCATGAGTCCGGCCGATCCCGCGCTTCTCGAACGCCACGGCCTGAAACCGGACGAGTACGAGCGCATCGTGCGTGCCCTCGGACGCGAGCCGTCGCTGACGGAGCTCGGCATCTTCTCGGTGATGTGGTCGGAGCACTGCAGCTACAAGAGCTCGCGCGTGCATCTGAGAAAGCTGCCGACGAAAGGCCCTCGCGTCCTCCAGGGGCCTGGAGAAAACGCCGGAGCCGTGGACATCGGAGACGGTCTGGCGGCGGTCTTCAAGATCGAGTCGCATAACCATCCCTCTTTCATCGAGCCTTACCAGGGAGCCGCAACGGGCGTCGGAGGCATCATCCGCGACATCTTCACCATGGGCGCGCGCCCGATCGCGTTGATGAACTCGCTGCGCTTTGGCGAGATGGACGGGCCCGAAGCGGCGAGAACGCGCAGGACGGTCGAAGGCGTGGTATCCGGCATTGCCGGGTACGGCAACAGCATCGGCATCCCGACCGTCGGCGGCGAGATTGCTTTCGACGACTGCTACGCGGGAAATCCGCTCGTCAACGTGTTCTGTCTCGGCATTGCCGCCGCCGACGCGATCGTGACCGCCAGCGCGTCCGGCGTCGGGAACCCGGTGTTCTACGTCGGCTCGAAGACCGGCCGTGACGGCATTCACGGAGCGACGATGGCGTCGGCGGAGTTCGACGACAAGTCCGCAGAGAAGCGCCCCGCCGTGCAGGTCGGCGATCCGTTCATGGAGAAGCTGCTGCTCGAGGCCTGTCTCGAGCTGATGAAAACCGACGCGCTCATCGGCGTGCAGGACATGGGGGCCGCCGGGCTCACCTCGTCCACGTGCGAGATGGGGGCGCGCGGCGGAGCCGGCATCGAAATCGACGTCATGCACGTGCCGCAGCGCGAGACCGGCATGACGGCATACGAGATCATGCTGTCCGAGTCGCAGGAACGCATGCTGCTCGTCGTCAAGAAAGGGCGCGAAGCGGAGGTCGAGCGGATCTTCGAGAAGTGGGACCTGCACGCCGCGCAGATCGGGACCGTCACCGGCGATGGACTGATGCGCGTGAAGGACCACGGGACGATCGTGGCCGAGATCCCGAACACCGCGCTCGTCAACGAAGCGCCCGTTTACAACCGGCCGACCGCCAGGCCGGCATACCTGGACGACGTGCAGGCGTTCGATGTCCTGGCGTTCTCGATTGCCGCCCCTCCTCGTGACGCCTTCCTCGCCATCCTCGGATCGCCAACCGTCGCCAGCAAGCGCTGGGTCTACCGGCAGTACGACCACATGGTCCGGACGAACACGATCGTGCTGGCTGGAATGGGTGCCGGTGTTGTGCGCGTGAAAGGCACGTCACGGGCGCTGGCGCTCTCGGTGGACGGGAACGGCCGCTACTGCTATCTGGATCCCAGGCGCGGCGCGGCCCTCGCGGTCGCGGAGGCTGCACGCAACGTCGCGTGCGCCGGAGCGACGCCGATCGGCGCGACCAACTGCCTGAACTTCGGGAACCCCGAGCGTCCCGAGATCATGTGGCAGATCGTCGAGGGGATCGAAGGAATCGCCGAGGCGTGCCGCGCGCTGGATGTACCGATCACCGGCGGCAACGTGAGCCTCTACAACGAAACGAACGGCGTCGCCATCTACCCCACGCCAATACTCGGGGTCGTCGGGGTCATCGACGACGCCTCGCGCGTGGTGGCGCGCGCGTTCCGCGACGCCGACGACGACATCGTGCTCCTCGGCGAAGGTTTCGGCGAGCTCGGCGGCAGCGAGTATCTGAAGGTGGTGCACGGCCTCGTGAAGGGGCAACCGCCGCACCTCGATCTGCAGCGCGAGCGCGCGCTGATCTCTCTGCTGACCCGCGCCGCGTCGGAGGGGTTGCTGAGGTCCGCGCACGATTGTTCGGACGGCGGCGTGGCCGTGACGCTCGCGGAATGCGCTTTCGAAACGGGCGGCATCGGCCTGACGGTCGATCTCCCACCGGATTCGGTGTTGAACAGTTCCGGCGCGGCGAAGCGTCCGGGCAAGGTTGCCGCCGCGCTGGGGGTCAATGCGGTGCTGTTCGGCGAATCGGCCTCGCGCGTCGTCATCTCGGTGCGACCACACGATCGTACCCACGTGCTCGCGATGGCGGCGGAGCTCGGCGTGCCGGCGCTCCTCATCGGCCGCACAGGTGGGTCGCGGCTGACGATGCGCGTCGCCGGGGAGCCCGCGATCGATTGCACTCTGGCGGAAGCGGAGCAGGTATGGTCGAGCGCGATTGGCCGCTACTTCAGTGGCCGGGCAGCGTAGAATAGGGATCTACCCTTTCCCGTTTCGCAACACTCGACCGGCGCGAAGTTGAAGCTGGACTCCCGAAGGCCAGATCGACCGATCCACTCGCGATCTTCGTGTCTGAAAAGTGACCTGGATCCGACGACATGCTCGATAAATTCAAGG
>DATLBM010000644.1:0-5157 GCA_035526885.1 Thermoanaerobaculia bacterium
CGCAAGCTGCCGGCGAAGCTGGGCGGGTGGACGGTGGGCGTGCTGGTGCAGACGAACTTCGGCGGCATCCTCACCATCGACGGCGTGCCGGTGGGACGCGCGCTGAAGCAGCACTACCTGCGCGACGAGCTGCAGAGTGCAGACGGTTCGATCATGATCGTCATCGCGACCGACGCTCCGGTCGACGCGCGCAACCTCGAACGAATGGGCGCGCGGGCGATGATGGGACTGGCGCGCACGGGCGCGGCGGGGACGAACGGGAGCGGCGACTACGCGATCGCGTTTTCAACGAGTCGCGCAACGACCGTGATGAAGAACGACGACATGTCGCCGATTTTCCTCGCCGTCATCGAGGCTACCGAGGAGGCGATCTATAACTCGCTGTTCAAGGCCACGGCGGTGGGCGGGACGATCAAGGCGCTGCCGATCGAGGAAGTGCTCAGGCTAATCGCAGCGCGGGCGCCGGTACGCTGATCGTCTCCCACGCCGGTGCCGAGTCGCCGAGCATCTCCTCGAATTTGCGCACCAGGGCCGCGTCCCACTTGCCCGCTGCCGCTTCCTGGCGCAGCGTGGCCAACGCCGCCTCGTGCGTGAGCGGCGCGGGGCGATAGGAGCGATGCGACGTCAGCGCGTCGTACGCGTCGACGATCGACAGCAGGCGCACTTCCACCGGGATCTGTTCGCCCACCAGGCCGTCGGGATAGCCGCGTCCGTCGTAGCGCTCGTGATGATGGCGAATGAGCGCCAGCACGGCCGTGAGTGTCGTCAGCGGCCTCACCATCTCTTCGCCGATGACCGGATGGTCGATGACGCGCAGGAACTCGTCGCGCGTGAGCGGGCCGTTTTTGTTCAGCAGTTTCTCGGGGACGGCGATCTTGCCGATGTCGTGCAGCAGGCCGGCGATGCGGATGCGCTCCGCCATCTCGGTGCCCAGGCCCGCGTGCAACGCGAACTTGCGTCCGAGGTCGCCGACGCGCTGGGAGTGCCCGCGGGTGTAGCGGTCCTTGGCTTCGAGAGCCAGGGCGAGAGCACAGATCACGTTCTGCGTCTGTTCGAGATCCGAGTGGTACTCGCGGATGCGCAGCAGCGAGTGGATGCGCGTGACCAGCTCCAGGCGATTGAGCGGATAGCTGATCAGGTCATCCGCGCCGGCCACGATGGCCTCGCCGCGGATGGCGTTGTTGCGATGCGAGGTCAGGGCGATGACGGGCAGGAACTCCCAGCGCGCGTTGCCGCGCAGCGCGCGCAGGCTGTTCATGCCGTCGCCGTCGGAGAGCAGATCGAGCAGCACCACGTCGATGGGCTCGCGCTCCAGCAGCACCAGCGCGTCGGCGCCGCTGGTCGCGTGCAGCAGCTCCACGTTCGCGCCCGAAAGCGTGGCCGCGATCAGCTCGCGATTCATGGCATTGTCGTCGACGCACAGAAGGCGCGTCTTCGGTTCGGAGCGCGGGCGCATGTGCTTGGACGTCGCCGGCGCGGGCGCTTCTTCATCGAGCGACGTGGTAAAGAACTTGACCAACTCGGGGTCGAATGCGCCGCCGCGCGTTTCCTCCAGCAACACGTGCATCGCCTCCGCTTCCGTGAGCGAGCTCTCGTGATGGATCTCGTCGAAGCGGTTGGCGATCGAGACGATCTGCGCCTCCAGCGGGATCCCGTTGCCTTTGAGGCCGTCGGGATAGCCCTTGCCGTCGAAGCGCTCGTGGTGCCAGCGCACGATGGGCAGGAACTGCGGGAAGGTCATCATGGGCTCGAGGATCGATGCGCCCATGCGGGTGTGATCGGCGACGCGGCCGCGCTCCTCGTCGTTTGATGGAAGTGTGGTGAGCAGGTGATCGGGCACGCCGATCATGCCCACGTCGTGCAGCATCGCGCCCTTGACGACGATCTCGCGCTCGGCCGCGGACATGCCCAGCTTGGCGCAGAGCTGCGCCGCGTACGCCGCCACGCGGTGCACGTGGCCCATGGTGCGCGGGTCCTTGCTCTCCAGCGCGCTGGTGAGCGTCATGATGATGTTCTCGCTGGAGTCGAGCTCCTTGCGCAGGTTGCGGATGCGGATCAGCGACTTGATGCGCGTGCGCAGCTCGTCGCGGTTGATGGGCTTGTTCAGGAAATCGTCCGCGCCGCATTCGAGCGCGTGGATCTTGTCGTCCGCGCCCGTGAGCGCGGTGAGCATGAGGATGGGAATGGTGCGGCCCGCCGGCGAGCTCTTGATCACGCAGCAGGCCTCGTAGCCGTCCATGTTCGGCATCATCACGTCGAGGATGATGATGGCCGGATCCTGCTTCGGATAAAGATCCACCGCCTCGCGGCCGTCGCGCGCGAGCACGACGTCGTACCCCCAGTCGGTCAGATACTCCTCGAGCAACTGCAGGTTCTGCTCGTTGTCGTCGACAGCGAGCACGACGTCCCGCTCGGCGACCGGCGCGTCAACGGCGGTAGCGATGGTGGACATGGGGCTGAGCGCCGGATTTTAGAACATCTGCGCCTGATCGGGCGGATAGATCACGCGATCCGTTTCGAGCCGCGCCATTTTGTTCAGCTCGTGTTTCTGCGCGGAGCCGGGTCCGAGGATGTGGATGACTTCGATGCCGCGGCGGACGAGCTCGTCGCTCGTCAGGTTGCGATGACAACGCCACGGCACCGCCTCGGCACACATGATCGCGGTTGGCGGTTGCCGGTTGCCGGTTGGCGGTGGATCGAGCAGGAGGTCGATTGCCGCGTGAAAGGCCTCCGACGCCATGTAATCGGCATAGCCGCGGACCTGCGGGTTCTCCCACGCGCCGTTCGGCGAGTTCTTCAATGGATTGCGGCGGCCGCCGAGGTCGGGGAAGTGCTGGTAGAGGATGTGGGCGCGGCGGGGGAGGGAATCGGCCAGCGATTCGCCGGAGAAGTGCGGATGGCGGCGTGAGCCGGGATGGCGGCGGATGTCCGCGAGGCGCGCGACGTCGTGCTCGCGGAGGAGGCGCACGAATTCCAACAGCGTGCGGGTGGAATGGCCGATCGTGTAGATGCGATTGAGCATGTGACGATGTTGCCGGTTACTGGTTGCTGGTTCCGGGGCGCTGCATGGCCTTCAACCGGCAACCAGGAACCGGCAACGATTCACCAACATGGCCAGCTATTACTCCGAACACGCGGGACAGCTCAAGCGCGACCTTGCGCACGAGATCCCCGTTGACGCGCTCCGCGACCTGCATCGCAAGCGGCCGCTGCTGCATGCGCTGATCGCGCTCGCGAACTTCGCGGCGCTGGCCGGAGGTGCGTACGCCGTCTTGCAGTTCGAGCGCTGGTACCAATGGCTGCCGTTCGCGTTCCTGATCGGCTTCGCCTTGTTCAACTGCACCGTGCTGCTGCACGAGGTCGTGCATCGCGCGGTGCTCGAGAAATCGAGTGAGCGCGGCTATCGCTGGCTCGGATACCTGTACTCCGTTCCCAGCGGCATCTCCTCATCGCAGTTCACGCGCTGGCATCTCGATCATCACGCGGGGCTGGGCTCCGATCTGGAAGACCCGAAGCGGCACTACCTCTCGCCGAGGATCAACGCGCGCTGGCTGAAGGTGCTGTACTTCACGCCCGCGCTCTTTCCGATCTACTTCCGCGCTGCTGCGCGCGAGACGGCCGCCTACGAGCCCGAGTTGCAGACGCGCATCCGGCGCGAGCGCCTGTTCACGATCGCCTTTCAGTTGAGCGTGCTCGCATCCATCGCCTGGCTGGGCGGGTGGGCGATCGCGTGGAAGCTGTACGTCGTGCCGGTCTTCTTCATCTTCCCGATCGCGTTCGCCCTCAATCGTTTGGGGCAGCACTACGACATCGATCCCGCTGATCCCGCCAAGTGGTCCACGCTCGTGAAGGGCTCGTGGTTCTGGGATCCGGCGTTCCTCTACTCGAACTATCACCTCGAGCATCACTACTTCCCCGGCGTGCCGTTCTACAATCTGCCGCGCCTGCAGAAGCTGCTCATGCCGTTCTACGAGAAGCGCGGGATCACCGCGCATGGCTACGGCGATCTGCTGTGGCGTTACATCGTGCAGAACCGCAAGCCGCATACGCTGTGGGAAGACGTAGGGCGGGCTTCAGCCCGCCTCGGACGGGCGGAAGCCCATCCTACGTCGCCGGAATGATCCGGCGCATCGCGGCCTGCCTGCTCTTCGCGGCATTGGTCGCCTCGGGAGTCCGCCCCGCGATGCTGCGGCTGCTCGTTCCTCCGCACGTGCCCGAGCAGTATCCGCCGCCTGGCGGCGCGCTCGATCGCTGGCCGCTGCGCTGGCGCGCGCGTTTCACCTCCGACGCGTTCGAGCGTTTTCTCGAGGACGCGCGTGTGCAGACCAGGCCCGGCGACACGCTGGCGCTGCAGTTCGTGGCACCGTACGACGGCTTCGGTTACGCGCACTGGCGCGCGTCGTACGCGCTGACGGGACGCTACGTGCTGCCGCCGCGCGACATCCGTCCGTGGCCGCGCGAGCCGGACGCCTGGCTATTCTGGAACGGCATTCACGGCTCGGTGGAGCGCGTGAGGCCGTGACGGCGCTGTTGATGCTCGGCCTGGCCGCGTACGGACTGCCGCTGGCGCTGTGGGCGCGCGTGCGCGGCTGGCTTGCGATCGCCGGCGCGTCGTTTCTCCTCGGCGCCGGAGCCGTGTCGCTGCACTTGTTCGTGCTGAGCGTGATGCACGTGCAGTGGTCGCGGGCTTCGGTGCTCGTGGCAATTACGCCGCTGTTCGTGCTGAGCGTCGTCTTCGCTAAACGTAGGATGGGCTTCAGCCCGTCCATCCCATCGGGACGGGCTGAAGCCCGTCCTACGTTTGTCGACGCCCTCCTGCTGATCCCCATCCTCGCGTACGTCTACTTCGCCCTGTACGCGCCGCCGTTCGAATGGGACTTTTACGGCGTCTGGGGCATCAAGGCGCGCTGGTTCTTCGACGCGGGCGGCATCGACTGGACGTGGCTCGCCACCAACAGCGCGCATCCCGACTACCCGCTGCTCCTGCCGCTGCTCTTCGACTTCACCGCCGTGATCAGCGGCGCGTGGAACGACGCCTCCTTCGGCTGGATCTACGTCGCGCTGTGCGTCTCGTTCATCCTCGTCGCGCGCGAGCAGTCGTCGGCGCTCGTCGCGCTGGCGATCGTCTTCCCCGCGCTCAATCCATGGATCGGATTG
>DATLBM010000645.1:0-5211 GCA_035526885.1 Thermoanaerobaculia bacterium
TCATCCAGTTTCGAGTTTCGACCTGACCCTATCAATGCCGCACTGCGCGGCGGCGGTTCGCATTCGCGAAGAACGCATCGTGCGCCGTCGTCGTGCCGAATCCCTGCAGCGGCGAACCGGCGGGGATGTGGATCAGCGTTCCGATCGTCGCGGCGCCGATGCCGTGACGGGGATTCCGCATCTCCGGCTCAACCTGCCACGTTCCCGTTGTGACGTCGTAAGACTCCGTCTGCGCGAAGACGCCGGTGCTCGTCGCTGTGTTGCCTTCGCCTCCGAAGACGTAGACGCGTACTCCGATTGCTGCGGCGGCGATTCCGCTGCGAGCGGTGGGTAGGTCTGGAAGAACCGTCCAGCTGCCGGTGGACGGATCAAAGCGCTCGAAGGCGGCGATGTTGCCGCTCGTGAAGCGGCCGCCGGCGACGTAGAGGATGCCATCGACGGCGGCCGCGGCGAGATGCTCGCGCGGTGTCGGCATGGGCGCCAGTGTCGTCCAGGCGTTCGTGCTCGGGTCGTAGACCGCGAGGGCAGTGCCGTCGGGCACTCCGCCTACCGCGTAGATGCGACCGTCGATCGCCACTGCCGCGAGCGCGCCACGCGGCGCCGGCAGCGACGCCACCGCGAACCATCGATCGTTGGCGATGTCGTAGCGAAAGACGCTGCGCTGCGGATCGAAGGCGAGCGTCTGGTAGCCGCCGATGACGTACAGCGATCCGCCGACCGTCGCGGCGGCCGCATGATGCCGTGGTTCCGGCAGCGGCGCGACGAAACGCCAGAGGCCGGTCGAGGGATCGTACTCTTCCACCGAGGTGAGGATCGCCGATCCGGAGATGCCGCCGATGAGGTAGAGCTTTCCGTTCGCCGCCGTGACAGCCACTTCCTGTCGCGGGATGAGGACCGGTGCGAGCTCGAGCCAGCCTGCGGCGAGGATGGCGGCGGCGAAAGCGGCAGGCAGCATCAAACAAGTATCATGCCGCCATGAGCGACAAGTCCTCGCCCTCTCGCTTCGATATCCTCTCGCGCAGTGACAGCGGTCTGAGCTTCGTCCGGGAGCGCAGGGGCGGAGTGATGCGCGTGCTGACCGAGAGCGAGCTGGCCGACTTCGGCGATCCTCCGCCCTGTCCGCAGTGCGCGGAGCAGTTCGGCTGCGAGCACTTCAACTGCGCAGGCGAGCCGCTGCTGAGCGAGACCGAGGTGGACTCGGAAGTACCGGGCGAATGGAAAAACTTCGCGCGGGACCATGGTCTGAGTCGCGGTGACCTCGCGCGGCTGCAGGTGATCGAGCCGGCGGGCGAAGAAGGGGAATACCGACTCGTCTCAGGCTCTGCCGCGGACATGCGCACGCTCGAGCTGGTGCTGCTTCTCAACGAGGGGTAAAACCTTCCACTCACGTCCGTCCCGCATCTTCCTTACCGGGCAGAGCTTCGCGGAAGATGCCCAGAAAGCATTGCATGGCCGCTGCGGATGCCTGTGGAAAACGCTTGAAATGTAACAGCGAAATCCATTGCATCCGCGACTTTGCGGACCTACGTTGAGGTCCACTTCAGCACGGACGCTCTATCGCAGATGTCAACATGCTGAAGTCGCCGAGAAGGACGCGATAGGTCATCGAGGCAACGGTTCCGGCACGAATGCTCCGCGCAGATGTCAACGTGTCGAAAACGGGCAGATATGACGCGACGGGTCATGGATGCATCGGATCCAGCACGAATGCTCCGCGTAGATGTCAACGTGTTGGAGACGGCAGCGATGAAGCGACGGGTCATCGCGGCAAACATTGGTGCGGACGCTCTCTTGTAGCTGCCAACGCGCCGAGAAAGGCCCCGGAGGACAAGAGCCTCCGGGGCCACTTTTGTTTTGGGCGTGCACGGTTTGTGCTCCAGGATGGAGGCGTGATGAAACGCTTTTCGCTTCTCTTCGCTCTTCTCGCGCTCGGCTGCCAGTCCGCTCCGACCGCCTCACCCGTCGCCGCGCCGAAGTCCGAGTTCAAGAATCTGCAGGTGCTGCACAAGGACATCCAGAAGGACCAGCTCCTCGCGGCCATGCGCGGATTCACGCGAGGGTTAGGCGTGCGCTGCGACCACTGCCACGTGCAGATCGCCACCGACCCGAAACCGCAGTTCGATTTCCCCAACGACGAGAAAGAGACCAAGCGCGCCGCGCGCGAGATGATCCGCATGGTTGCGCAGATCAACGGCACGTGGATTCCGCGTGTCGAGGCCGCCGCCGGTGACGCGCCGCCCCCGGCCGGCGCTGAGCCCGAGACCCATGTCTCCTGCTGGACCTGCCACCGCGGGCAGGAAGAACCGGAGAGCCAGCCACCGCCGCAGGCGCGGTAACGCCGGCGGCCCGCCCAGGTTCTGTGTAGCGACGGCCGCCGCCTCGGCCGTCGGGCACCCGCGATGAATGCGGCGCGTGTGCTCCCGCCACGCGCGATTCTGCGCAAGCCTCGCGAGCGCCCGACGGCCGAGCCGGCCGTCGCTACACAGAAGCGCCGGCGTTACGTTGGCAGTGTGATGTGGACTTCGAAGCCGTGGCTTCGCGCCGACTTCACGTCCATCGTTCCTCCGGCCTGCTGCACGCGCTCGCGCATTCCGCGGAGGCCGTTGCCGAACTGGACGTGATCGGTGCCGCTTCCGTCGTCGCGCGCGTCGATCGCGAGTGCGCCCTGTTGCGTGGCCAGCGTGAGCCAGAGATTGCGCGCACCGGAATGACGCACGGCATTCGTGACGATCTCCTGCACGACCCGCAATGCCGTCCCCGCGACGACGGAATCGACGCCGCCGATTTCATCGGCTTCGACGTGGATCGCCGGCAGAGGCACGACGTCGCGAATTGAATGGAGAGCGGACACGAGATTGACCGGCTCGTCCTCGCGGAGACGGCTCACGGAGTCGCGCACATCGCTGAGCAGGAGCTTCGTGATCGCCTGGCTCTTTGCGATCTGCTCCCTGGCCTCTCCCTCCGCCAGATGTCTGGCCACTTCCAGGTTGAGGCTGAGCGCCGTCAGGTGATGGCCGAGGAGGTCATGGATCTCGCGGGCGATGCGCACGCGCTCCTCGGCGCGGCTGCTCATGTCCAGGAGGCCCGTCGCCACCCGCAGTTCCGCATTCGCCTCGGCCAGGGCCTGTCTGCCCGCGCGTTCTTCCACTGCGATGCGCGCCGTAAACGCCCCAAAGAGCTGGAACGTCGAGTAGGCGATCGCCATAGAGACTGCGTGTTCAGGATAGAGGAAGTAGAGGATGGTGCTCTGCGCGAAGATCCAGAGCAGCGTCTGCTTGATCGGCAGAGCCCCGAGCTGTCCCGCGACGATGACGAGGAGGATGGTCGTGAATCCGCGGGGATCCAGCGCGACGGTACCGAGAGCGAAGACTGACTGTGCGACCAGGAGCGCGATCTCGACCGTGCCCTTACACGAGTCACGCGTGCCGAGCCAGAAGGCGACGATGAAGCCGATCAGACAGGCGAGGAACGTGGCCTGCTCGAGCAGCGGCTGCGCGAGCGCCCATTTCAGGTGCATGGCGGCGACCAGCGTCCACGTCAGGAGACCGACGTAAACCAGTTTCTGCATGTTCATCGTGCGGCGATTCTGCATCAGAAATGAACGCGCACGCCGAGTGTCGTCACACGCGTGACCTGAATGAACGCCAGCTCGCTCTCCGCGCCGCCGAAGAACTCGGTGGCGATGAGGTAGGCGCTGACGCTGGGGCGAATGCGGCGGGTCACCGACGCGCGGAGAAGCACCGAGCCGTCCCGAAGGCTGGTGATGGCGACCAGCTCCGCGTCGGTTTTCCACGGCGCAAAGTCATGGAAGACCCGAACGAGCGAATACGTGCGCGCCATCTTCAGTGGCGCATACGCGTGGTTCGCGGTCCGGAGATCGTCCGGCGCTGCTTCACGGAATGCATTCCACTCGCCCCGCGTGAGGCCGTCCGTGCCGTGATAGATCTCCGCGACGACATTGGTGTCACCGATCGTGTACTGCGCGCCGGCAACCACCTGCGTGACGGCTCCGATCCTTGCCGCTTCCGCGTGGATCTCCAGCGCATCGCCGACGACTCGCGAGGCGCTGATTCCCGCGCGGGACCCGTCGCGATCGTGGCGCCAGGCCACCGAGACGTCGGTGCCACCGATGAGCCGATATGCACGCGCCGCGAATGCGCCATGGTTCAGCGCATAGAGCGAGACGCTCGTGTTCTTGATGAACAGGCCGGCGCGCAGCATCTCGATGCCGGAGTATTGCGAGCGACGGTCATTGGGATCGTTCGGATTCTTCGTTGGGCCGGCGAAGGCGGTGGGCGACCAGCCGTAACCCGTGCCCCACTTCTCGATGACACGTCCTGCGCTCAGATCGAGCCACTGCGTCGCGCGAATCTGAACGAATGCCTCTCCGACCGTCAGATGTTCGTCCGCGCGGTCGGAAGCATCACCCCGCAACTTGAGCCGCACCTTCCACGCCCGGCTCTCCGTCGCCGCCTCAGTGAAGAGGCTGAAGTCCGCCACGTTCGTCTGCATGGGGATATCCGCGATGTTGTGCGGATTGAGAGGAGAGGCCTCGTTCGCCGGCGTCCGCTGCGACTCCGCGCCGGCCGAGCCGAACACGCGAAAGGTGGCGGCGTGGGCGGGAAGGGTGAAGAGCAGGAGCAGCAGTAGGACCGCCGGCGTCCTCGCCGGCTGGGTCGAGAGCGTCTTGCTCTCGAGGGCGGGGGAGACGGCGGCGAGACGGCGCCGTCCCGGCCGGCGGGACGCCGGCGGTCCTCCTTGCGTGTTCATCGTTCTCACCATTTCCCCAGTGCGTCGCGGCTGAACATTCCGTCCGGGTTCTCGCGTGCCACGAGATTGGAGTAGCGCATCACGGTACGGTTTCCAGCGCGCAGCAGGTCTTCGATCTCGATCTCCGTGATCGTGCGACGACCCGACATGGTGCTCATCTCGCGGTAGTGTGCGCGCTTGAGGAGCTTGCCCGACGCGACGTAAAAGTCGGCGTGTTGCGGCTCGTACGACGTGCGGTCGATCCAGAGAAGAACCCGCTTGTACGAAAGCGACGAATCCTTGGCGTCGAGGGCGATCACCCAGTTGCTGCCGTCCTCCGTCACGCCCGAGGGTACGTAGTCGACGGTGAAGCTGGTCCGCGCGACGTCACCGTTCGAGGCCTGGCCCATGAGGCGCTGCAGCGGCGAGATCCGGATCGGCCGGCTCGCGCTCGGCAGATAG
>DATLBM010000646.1:0-5844 GCA_035526885.1 Thermoanaerobaculia bacterium
GAGTGAAGGGGCGGCGCGATTGGCCGACGGCACGTTGGCGGGGAGCGTGCTGACCATGGACGCGGCGGTGAAGAACATGATCGAGCTGGCCGGGCTGCCGGTCGAGACGGTGATCCCGATGGCCACCGAAGTGCCGGCGCGCATTGCGTCGGTCGCAGATCGCAAGGGAAAGATCGAGGGGCGCTACGACGCCGATCTCGTGGTGATGAACGAGCGCTTCGAGGTGGAGCGCGTGTGGGCGCGCGGACAGGAGGTCAGAACGAGCGATGAACGATGAGTGATGAACGATGAGCAACGACGCTGCTCATCGCTCATCGTTCATGGCTCATCGCCCGCCGTTATGTTCTGGGAAGAGTTTGACTCGCAGGACGCGCTCTCCGCGCGCGCCGCGTCCATCCTGCTGACCGCGATCCGCGAAAACCCGCGCGTCGTCCTCGGCCTCCCCACCGGACGCTCACCCATCGGCATGTACGAGCGCGTGGTGGGAGAGTGCTCGCGCGAGTATCACTGCTTCCGCGACGTCACCACGTTCAACCTCGACGAGTATTGCGGAGTCGCGCCCGGGCATCCGGCCAGCTACGCGAGCTTCATGCGCCAGCATCTCTTCGACCACGTCGACATCGATCCGGAGAACACGCACATCCCGAACGGCATCGAACCCGATCCCGCCGCATACGAGGCAGAACTGCATCGCGCCGGCGGTCTCGAGCTGACCTTCCTCGGTCTCGGCCGCAACGGCCACATCGGCTTCAACGAGCCGGGCACGCCGTTCGATTCGCGCACGCGCATCGTCGAGCTGACGCAGTCGACGCGCCACGCGAACGCGGATCTCTTTCCCGGCGGCCATGTCCCGACGCACGCCATCACGATGGGCATCGGCACGATTCTCGAGTCGCGGCGCATCGTGCTGCTGGTCTCGGGATCGGGGAAGGAAGAGGCGCTGGCACGTCTGCAATCCGGCGCGGTCAGCGAGGACTTTCCAGCCTCGGCATTATGGATGCACAGCGCCGTGACGGTGCTGAACGTACGACGGGCTGAAGCCCGTCGCTAGCGGCGGCGCCGGACGGGCTGAAGCCCATCCTACGTTTTCATGCGCATCGTCAAACGCACGCTCCTCGTAATCGCGGTCTTCGTGACCATCATCGTCGCGTACCGAGTGCTCGGCGTGTACGAGTTCCGCTCCGGCGAATGCACGGCTCTGCAGCCGCGCCGGTTCGCGAACACCTATCCGAAGCACCTCGTGGTGATGACCTTCAACATCGAAGGGCACGCGTCGCTGCTCAAGCCGCACCACATGGAAGAGATCGCGAAGACGATCGTCAAGTACCACCCCGACATCGTGGGCATCAACGAGGCCCATCGCAACACGTGGCAGGCGCGGTTCGGCGATCACCTCGCGCAACTGGAGCGGCTCACGGGGATGCACGGCGCGTTCGGCCGCAGCTACCGTTTCATGGGCGGCGACTTCGGCAACGCCGTGCTCACGCGCGGACAGGTCGTCGCCCTCGACGTGAAGAAGCTGCCCGGCACCGGCGAGCCGCGCACGCTTTTGGAGACGATCATCCGCGTGAACGGCGGGACGGTGCAGTTCTACGTCGCGCACACCACGGCCTGGGCGTCGATCAACCAGGCCACGCGCGGCGAGCAGTTGCAGTGCATCAACGCGCATCTCATGGCCAGCGGCTACCCGTTCATCATGACCGGCGATCTCAACGCACCGCCCGAGAGCGCCGAGCTGCAGCGTTTCCTCGGCACGAACACCATGCAGTTCGCCGGCGACCCGAAACAGCCGACGCACAAGGTGATGGAACAACGCCTCGACTACATCCTGGCCGATCCCGGCTGGACCGTGCGCTCGACGCGCGTCCTCGACGAGGGACCGTCCGATCACCGCCCAGTCATCGCAGAGCTCATCCACCAATGAAGAACGACGATCACTTCCGCCTTACCAAAGAGGGCGGCACGCATTACGTGCGGCTGCCGCTGGTTGCGCTCATCGGCTGCCTGCTGCTGCTCGCCGTGATGACGATCATGCTCTGGTCCGAAAAGCGCCATCCCTCCACGCAACTGCAGGTCAAAAACCCCGGCGAGCTGAAAGTCCTGCTGCCCTCCATCGCCGGACTGACGCACGCGACGCTGGAGCCGGGCAACTCGATGGAAGTCCTGCAGAACGGCAACGGCTTCTTTCCGCCGCTCTTCCGCGACATCGCGGCCGCGCGCGAGTCCGTCCACGTCGAAGACTTCATCTGGTACGACGGCAAGCTCGCGCGCGAGCTCGCCAGTCTGCTGACGAGGAAAGCGAAGGAAGGCGTCGAGGTGCGCCTCCTCGTCGACGCATCGGGCGGACGCCAGCTCAAAGGCGACGTGCAGGAGATGATGGAAAAGGCCGGCGTGAAGGTCGCGCATTTTCATCCGCTGCGGGTTTCCAACCTGGCGCGCCTCAACAACCGCGATCATCGCAAGCTGATGATCATCGACGGCCGCATCGGCTACATCGGCGGCTTCTGCATCGCCGACGAGTGGACCGGCAACGCCAGCCACAAGAAGTCGTATCGCGACACCGGCCTGCGCATCACCGGTCCGGCCGTGCATCGCCTGCAGTCCGCGTTCAGCGAGAACTGGCTGGAGGAAACGGGCGAAGTGCCGGCGGGTGAAAAATACTTCCCACAGATCGCGCCCACGGGCACGAGCGTCGCGCATCTCGCCTACACGTCGCCGGACAACAACGTGTCGTCCGTGTCGCTGCTGTATTACCTGGCGATCAAGGCCGCGCGGCGCGAGATCCTCATCCAGAACCCGTACATGCTCCCCGACGATCAGGGCATCGCCGTGCTCGAGGAAGCCGTGCGCCGGGGCGTCGACGTGCGCATTATGATGCCCTCCGATCAGGCCACAGACTCCGCGATGGTGCAACATGCATCACACCATCACTTCGGCACGCTGCTCAAGAAGGGCGTGAAGATCTACGAGTACAACAAGACGCTGCTGCACCAGAAAGTGATCGTGGTGGACGGCGTCTGGTCGTGCGTGGGCTCGACCAATTTCGACGAGCGCTCCTTCGAGCTCAATGACGAAGTGAGCATCGGCGTCGTCGATCCGGCCATCGCCGCGCAGTTGCGCGCGGCCTTCTTCGACGATCTGCGCTCCACGAACGAGCGGCATTTCGACGAGTGGAAGGACCGCTCGCTCTGGCACAAGACCGTGGACGGGGTGGCATACTTGGGGCGATCGCAACTCTGACATTCCCCGCCGAAGGGCGCTGGTCGCTTCGGTTGCTGTCCGAAGACGACTTCAAGGACGCGCTCGAATTCCTCCAGCGCGATCCGCTGATCAACGTCTATCTGATCTCGCGTCTGCTCGACGAGCGCATGCTGGCCGCGTCGCAGATCGCCGTCGTGCGCTACAACGGCGCGATCGTGCTCGTAGCCTCGCTGGCCACCAATATCGTCCTGGCCGGCGATCCCTCGGTCTCCCGCGACATCACCGACGCCGCGGTCTTGCTCATCGCCGACCGCATCCTCCAGCGCATGCTTCCGGTGCGCGCCATCATCTCGCCGCAGCACCTGGTGGAGACGCTGTGGAACGCATTGCGCGCGCGTCTCGATCCGCCCACCGTCATCCGTCTCAATCAGCCCGTGTACGCGCTGCGGAAGCGGCTCGACTATCCCGATCTCACCACCGCGCGCTATTCGGTGATGCGCGATGTCGACGCGCTCGTCCCCGCGTGCGCGGCCATGCACAAAGAGGAAGTGGGGATCGATCCGCTGGCGCGCGACGCGGCCGGCTATCGCGAGCGCATCCGCGAGCTGATCGAGAAGAAACGCTCCGTCGTCCGCGTGATCGACAACCTCATCGTCTCCAAGTGCGAGTACTCCGCGGTGACGTCCGAGGCGGTGCAGCTGATGGGCGTCTGGACGCATCCGCGGTTCCGGCGGCAGGGTTTGTCGATGGAACTGCTGCGCGAGGTGTGCGGCCACGTGTCGCGGCGCTCCAAGACGGTCACGCTCTTCGTCAACGATTTCAACCGTCCCGCGGTTGCCCTCTACGAGGCGCTGGGCTTCGAGCGCATCGGCATGAATCGCGCGCTGATCTGGTAATTCGGCCCGACCATTGCACGAATCCTGTCCGTTTGATTCAACGCGCAGGGCGCGCCGGGCATGGCTTCACGGCGTCGTCGGAGGTAGAAATGCCTGAGACAGGTACAGTGAAGTGGTTCAACAACGACAAGGGTTACGGTTTCATCAAACGCAACGGTTCGGGTGAGGACGTCTTCGTCCATCACTCGTCGATTCAAGCCTCGGGATACCGCACGCTGAACGAAGGCGAGACGGTGGAGTTCGAAGTGAAGCAGGGACCGAAAGGCCTGCAGGCCGAGAACGTGCGCCGCGCCGAAGGCGGCGGGCGCCACGAAGAAGCGAGTTGAGGTGGGCGGGCTTCGCGCCCGCCCCGCGTTACTCTTCCGAGGCGGGCTGTTGCGCGCGCGTGGCGAAGAAGGCGCCGAGCGCACCGCCGATGGCAACGCCGGGCAACGCGTCCGCATGTCCCTTCATGGCCAGTAGAACGGCCGACAGGATGCCTGCCACGAGAATGAGTGCGCGGAGAGCGAAGTCTCTGAGATCGTGATTCATGATGTGGACGGCAGCATTGGACGGGCTGCCGGCGAGCAGTTTAGCAGACGTTCTGACGCCGGCCGGCGTAAAGTTATTTCGTGCGTACGATCGCCGCCGTTCTCCTTTCCCTTTTCACTCTCCCCCTTCTCGCCGGCGCGAAGCTGAGCGTCGGCGCCGATTTCCTCAACTCCGTCGATCCGCTGATCTCGTATCCGCGGGCCATCCGCGTCTTCAACGACGGGCCCGATGCGGCACGGAACGTCGTCGTCGCGATGACGCTCCCGCCGGGCGCACACTATGACGTCGACGATGCGAACGGCTGGTCGTGTACGGCCCTCGTCTGCACGATCGACACGATCGCCCCGCACACGACCTCGGAGATCCGCGGTCACTTCTCCTTCGATGCTTCGACGATCGGACAGGCGCTGACCATCCCCATCGCCGTCTCGGCTTCGAATGGCGGAGCCGACTTTCCCTTCGCGCTCCGCGCCGTGGTGCGGAATCTCTATCCGGTCACGACCACCGCGGACAGCGGCGCCGGATCGCTGCGCGACGCCATCGCCTCGCTCAACGCCTCCTGCGTTCGCGAATGCCGCATCGACTTCGATCTGCGTGCGGGCTCGGTGATCGAGCCGCTCACGCCGCTGCCCGACATCACCGCCTGTGTGCCGGTGTACATCGGACCGGGACCGGTGATCGAGGTCAGCGGCGCGAACCTCTCCACCGGCCACGGACTCGTGTATCGCGCGACGTGCCGCGACGACGTGACGTATCAGTCGCCTCTCCTGTGGATCCGCGACCTGGCCGTGAATCGCTTTCCGTGGAACGGCATTCACGTCGCGCACGGACACCTCGTTTGCGAAGGCTGCCTCCTCAGCGGGAACCGCGGGCGCGGTCTGTCCGTCGACGATCCGGATTCGTTCGTGACGATCCGCCAGTCCGTCTTCGGCGCCAACGGGCGCAGTGGGCTCTTCGCGTGGAGCGCGCGCCAGGTCCGCATCGAGACCTCCACGTTCGACAGGAGCCGCTCGAGCGGAATCTTCGTCCGCACCGGATCAATCCTCGTGGCGCAGAGCACGATCTCCAACAGCGGCGACTTCGGCATCGCGGTCGGCGGGCCGGCGAGCATGGTCGCCTTCGCGAACACGATGCAGCACAACGGCGTGCAGGACATCGACTACTTTCTCGACGGCCCGACGTTCCACGCGCCGGCGATGCCGGACGTCCCGGAGCT
>DATLBM010000647.1:0-9088 GCA_035526885.1 Thermoanaerobaculia bacterium
GCAGGATTCCGAAGCCGGACACGTCGAAGAACGGCGCCCACGTCGCGCCGATGCCCTTCTCCATCATCGACGTGATGCTGCCCATCAGCGCGATCCAGAGGAAAAAGTAGAGGACGTCGCCGAGCTTCGTGCGCAGCAGCGGCGTGCATTCGAAAACGATGGCGATCGCGGACACGAACGCGATCGACGGCGGCATGAGCATCAGGTACTGCCTGGCGAACACCCACGGCTCGAGCGGCGCCTCGCCGCGCACGATCACCATGACCATCGCGGTGACCATGTAGCCCATCGTGAAGACGGACAGGAACACGACGTTGCCCGCGAACTTGCCGAGGATGTACTCGCTGCCGCGCATCGTCGTGGAGGCGATGACGTAGCCGCAGCGCGACAGCACGTCGCGGCGCAGCGCGTTCGAGATCACGTAGAAGCCGAACAGGCCGATGAACATCGCGCCCAGCGTGGCCGTGGCCATGCCGATCGTGGCGGAGTTGTACAGCGCGCGTTTGCCCGCGATCACCATCAGCGCGCGGCCCGTCTTCGGATCCGGAATCCAGAGATACGGAACGGCGGACAGCAGCAGGAACACGACCACTGTCGACGGCCGCCGCAGCCGGATCAGAAAATCGGCGCGGATGATCGCGAGCAGCCGCTGCGCGTTCATGCGACCGCCTGCGCCGCGCCCGCACCCGAGTTGATGACGCGCAGGAACGCCGCTTCGAGCGTCGCGGCGCCGGTCTGCTGCAGGAGCTCATCCGGAGTGGCCAGCGCCGCCAGCGAGCCTTGCTTCATGATCGCGATCTGCGTCGCGATCGACTCGATGTCGGAGACGATGTGCGTCGAGAGGATCACCAATCGTCCTTCGCCCAGGCCCGCCAGCACGTTGCGGAATCGAATCCGCTCCTCGGGATCGAGCCCCGCGGTGGGCTCGTCGACGATGACCAGATCGGGATCATTGATCAGCGCCTGCGCGATGCCGAGGCGCTGCTTCATGCCGCCGGAGAATCCGCCTACGGCGCGCGTGGCGACGTGATGCAGGTTCACCATCTCCAGCATCTCCTGCACGCGCGCGCGGCTCCGCACGCCTTTCAGCGCGGCGAAGTAGCTGAGGAACTCGAACGCGGTGAGGTTGTCATAGACCCCGAAGTCCTGCGGCAGATAGCCGAGACGGCGGCGAAGATCGTTGGGCCTGACGACGGCGTCGATGTCGCGGAAACGGATGCTGCCCGCGGTCGGCTTCGTGACCGTGGCGATCATCTGCATGAGCGTGGTCTTGCCGGCGCCGTTGGGGCCGAGCAGTCCGAGGACGCCGCCGTTGACTCTGAGGCTGACGTCGCGGACGCCGTAGTTGCCGGAGCGAAAGCGTTTGGAGACCGACTCGATGGACAACATGAGCCGGTATACGCGCGTCGCGCCGCGAGGTTTACCGGCCGGCGAGAATCGCGGCGAAGGTCTCGATGGCGTTCCAGAGATTCTGCAGGCGCAGGTTTTCGTTCGCGCCGTGCTGGTTGTTGTCGTAGTTCACGGTCGGAACGCCGAGGGCGGGTGCGCCGAGCTTCGAAAGCGGAACGCTGCCGCCGAGGGTTGGCAGCCGGATGAGTTTCGTGCCGCTCGCTGCTTCGATGCGCTGCGCGACTTTGTTCGCCAGCGGATGATCGAGTGCAACGCGCGACGCGGGATAGCCGGACTCCCACTCGACTTTGATCACGTTCGCGTGCGCGCGGCGCGTGCCCGCGTCGGGCGTCTCGTGCACGATGTAGAAGCCGCGCCTGGAAAGATGGCGCTCCACTTTCTCTCGCACACTCTCCGGCGTCTGATCCGGCACGAGCCTGAAGTCGATCGACGCCATGGCCTCGGTGCTGATGACGTTTGCGGACTGCGCGCCGACGTTGCCGCCGCGGATGCCGCGCAGATTCAGCGCGGGCTGCGTGATGCGTTCCGCGACGGGCGCGTCCCCTTCGGTGCGTCCGAGGTCGAGCTCGCGGCGCAAGGCTTCGTCGACGGGCGGGACGTCTTTCAGCGCGTTGCGCTCGGCCTCGGTGAGCGGTCGGACGTCGTCGTAGAAGTCGTCGATGAGGATCCGGCCGTCGTCGTCGCGCATGGAGGCGATGAGGTTGGCCAGCGTGGTGATGGGATTCGGCGCCCAGTTGCCGTAATGGCCGCTGTGCAGCGGGCGCCCGGGGCCGTACGTGGTGAGCTCGAGCCCGAGGACGCCGCGCACGCCGAAGTAGAGCTGGGCGCGGCCGCTCTGATGCTCGGGGCCGTCGGCGATGATCCACAGCTGCGCGTCTTTCACCAGATCGTGATGCCGTTCGAGGATGGCGCCGAGGTGCGGCGAGCCGGCTTCCTCCTCGCCTTCGAAGATGAACTTCACGTTGATGCGCAGCGGGATCTTCGACGCGCGCAGCGCGTCGAGCGCGGCGAGCATGGCGATGATGGGAGCCTTGTCGTCGCTCGCCGAGCGCGCGTAGAGGCGATCGCCGCGCATGGCGGGCGTGAACGGATCGCTGTCCCACTTCGCCGGATCGACGGGCTGGCCGTCGTAGTGCGCGTAGAGGACGAGCGTCTCCTTCGCGTCCTTCGTACGGATTTCTCCGAAGACGACGGGCGGCGCGCCTTCGACCCGCAGCAGCTTCGGCTCGACGCCGCGGCGGCGGAGCATCTCCGCGAGCGCGCTCGCGTTGCGCTCGATGTTCGGCGTGTCCGAGGCGATGTTGGGGATGGCCAGGAAGGCGCGGAGCTCGTCGAGAATCGCCTGCTCGTGCGCGACGCGCCACGCTCGCACTTGCTGGGTCTGGGCAATGGCGTGGGTGGCGGTCAGGAGCGCGAGAGCGAGAAGAACGCGGCGCAACGGACTACTCTCCGCGTCCCGAGACTGTGATCCGCTGCATCACGGCGCCGATTTCAGCGGTCAATCGGTCCAAGGCGGCGCTGAGACGACGCTCATCCATCGCGAACGATGGTACCTCGGGAATCTCCCCCAAAAACAACAACGGCGGCCTTTCGGCCGCCGTTGTCTCCACCGCGCAAAGCGCGACGATTACGCTTTCTTCTTGATGAGCAGCTTCGGCTCGCTCGACAACGACACCGGGGCGACGGCGGTGCGGCCGCGCTTCTGGATGGGGAGGCGCGTGTAGACCTGCGTCGAGAGGATCGAGGCGTGACCGAGGATTTCCTGCACCTCTTTGATGTCCGCACCCGACGACACGAGCTGCGCGGCCATGGTGTGGCGCAGCGAGTGCGGCGTCACGTGGCGCTTGATCTCGGCCAGGCGGACGTGCTTTTTGAAGATGTTCTCGATCGAATAGATGGTCAGGCGCGTTCCCGAGCGGCCGACGAACAGCGCCGGCGTCGAGAGCGAGCGCTCTCCGCGCAGCTCGAGGTAGTTCTGCATCGCCTCGGGCAGAGTGTCCGAGGTGAGGGCGACGACGCGGCCGCGCGTGGCGCGCCCGGTGATCTGGATCTGGCGGCGGTCGATGTCCACGTCCGACACGTTCAGCGCGACCAGCTCGCCGATGCGGATGCCGGTCGAGAACAGCAGCTCCAGGATGACGTTGTCGCGGACGGCGCAGAAGTAGCGGTTGCGGCTTCCGGCCGAGTGATCGCGAACGATGGAGAGCTCTTCGACCTGCTCCTTCGGCGCGGCCAGCAGCGCGCGGACTTCACGATGCGAGAGCACGGTCGGAACGCGGTTCTCGACGGGCTTGCGGATCTTGAGCTTGCGCGCGGGCGACTCGGTGACGATGCCCTGCTCCTCGAGGAAGCGGAAGAACACCTTCAGCGCGGCCACCTTGCGGCGGATCGACGTGTCGCGGTACGGACCGCCGCCGAGCTTGTCGAGATAGATCTCGAGGTGATCGGCGGTAATGTCCGTGGCGGGCATATCGGTCATGTGCACATGGAACTGCGCAAGGTCGGACTGATAGGCGCGCAGGGTCCGATCGGACAGATTGCGCACGGTTTGTCCATGCTGAAGGAATTGGTCTATCGCCTGCTGCACGTTCATAGTCGAGTCACTTCCAGCCGTGTTTTGGGAGGTCGGGCCGGTTCGAAGTCTACGCGGCAACCTTGTTTTGTCAAGAAATTATTTGCGTCCGCGATATGCTGAAAAGGCATTGAAGTGAAGGGATTACGACTTTACGTTCGCCCCATCGAGGCCGCGGATGCCGAGGCGATTCAACGCTTTCGGAGCACCGCCACGCCTCCGGCATGCGGCCTGCTCGGCAAGCTGCTCGGCGATCTCGTGGCCGTCGTGGACCTCGAGATCACCACCGACGCGCTCCGCGTCAACGACGTCTTCGTTGCCCAGGAGTTACGCCGGAAGTGGATCGGCCGCGCCATGATGCGCGAGGTCGAACAGCTCGCGGCGAAGCTCGATCGCCGCCGCATCATCGTGGACGACGCACGCGGCGCGCAGGAGTTCTTCCGCCGCGTCGGTTTCGAAAGTGAGGGGGATCGATGGGTCAGGGTCGTGACGTAGCGGGTGTGATGATCATCGCGGCGTTCGCCGCAGCGTGCGCGCCGCAGCAGCCTCCGATGGAGCGCGTGAAGCCCGCCATCCTTCCCGCGGCCGTCATCGAGGAGCAAAAGCTCCCGCCGCGTGAGGAAGCGCGCCGCGCCCTCGAACACTTCGACAAAAAAGAATGGGACGTGGCCGTGCCCGCGCTGACCGCGGCAGCCGCGGCCTATCCGGAAGTCGCGCCGTTCCTGCGGTTGCGCGTCGCCGAAGCGGAAGTGGCGCGAGGCAACGTACAGAACGCGATCGCGGTGCTGTCCGAGGTGATTGCGATCAGCGACACGTCGGCGGCGACGCTGGCGCGCTTGCAACTGCCGCAGCTCTACGCGCAGACCGGCGATCGCGCCGCGACCGACGCGGCGTGGGCGCAGGCGAATGCGCTTCCCATCGATGAGCTGACCGAGGGCGACTTCGTGTCGATGGCCAGCGCGCTGGCGAAAGCGGGACGCCAGGATCTGGCCACGAACACGCGCATGCGCCTGCTCACCACGTACACGCAGGGCCGCTACACGGAGCAGACATTTGACTTCGTGAAAAACGATCTGCCGGCGCTGACCAACGAGGAGCGCATCGCGCTGGCGGCGAAACTGGCGAAATCCGATCGCTACGATCAGGCGCTGGCGCTGCTGCCCCCGGACGCGGCGGAGGCGCGCGCGACCCGCATCCGCGCGCTGTTCAACTCGCGCCATTACTCCGAGCTCCTCGCGGAAACCGAAGGGCTGGAGCTCACCGATCCGTCGCTGGTGATGACGCGTGCGCGGGCGGCGTGGCGTGCCGATCGCGCGGACATTTTTCTGGCCGGTCTGGATGCGGTCGAAAAGAACTTCCCGTCCAGCAAAGAGGCCGTGGAAGCGAAGATTCTGCGCGCGAAGTACTACTCGACCGACGTCATCGACTACGCGCGCGCGATCGACAATCTCACCAAAGCGGCCGAAGCCGGCGCCAACGACGAGAACCTCTGGAACCTCGGCTGGACCTACTTTCTGGCAGGCCGCTACGACGAGGCGCTGCAGACGTTCGATCGCTACACGCGCACCTATCCGGACGGCGACTGGAAGACGAACTCGCTGTTCTGGACGGCCAAGATCCACGACAAATCCGGTCGCACCGCGCAGCGCGATGCAGCCGCCGCGCAGATCGTCGCGGAGTATCCGTTCTCCTACTACGCGTATCGCGCGAAGGAGCTCTGGCCGTCGATTGCGGCGACGGAGACGAAGTCGCTGGCCACGTTTCCCGACGTCGAAACGACGACGCTCGACGAGCCGCGATTGAAGGTCGTGCGCGCGCTGCAGGACATCGGCCTCGATCGCGCCGCGGCGCGCGAGATGAAAGTGCTCGCCGCAAAGTACGGCGACAACGCGGCGGTGCAGTTCATGCTCGCGGACGTGTACGTGCGCGGCGGCGAGCCGTTCAAAGCGAACGGCGTGCTGCAGCGCCGCTTCCGCGACTACGTGCGTCACGGCGGCACGAACATCCCGCGCCGCTTCTGGGAAGTGCTCTTTCCGCTCGCGTACTGGGACACGATCAAATCCGAGGCGGCGGCGCGTGGGCATGATCCGTACGTGCTGGCGTCGATCATCCGGCAGGAGAGCGGCTTCGAGCCGTCGACGGTGTCGAACGCGGGAGCGGTGGGACTGATGCAGATCATGCCCGAGGAGGCCTCGCGCATCGGCGTGGCGGGCGGGCTCGGCGAGGTCACGCGCGAGGATCTGTTCGTGCCCGAGAAGAACGTCGCCGTCGGCGCGGCCGAGCTCACGCAGAAGCTCGCGGCGACGGGCAACAACCTCACCCTGGCCATCGCGGCGTACAACGCCGGCGAGGCGGCCGTGCAGCGGTGGATGTCACGCACGCCGGTGGAGGACATCGACGTGTTCATCGAGTCGATCCCGTACGCCGAGACGCGCTTGTACGTGAAAACGGTCACGCGTAACCGCAATGAATACAGGCGTATCTACGAACGGTGACTGACTTGGCACACTAGTTGGACGCTCCGCCCCGTCATGGCGGCCTGACGACAGGCGGAAGTAATGAAAGCGTTCGCGCACCATGCAGTGGTTTCTCTCCTCTCCTTAGCGATTGCGACGACCGCCGCGGCCAACACTCAGCTCACGCTCACGCGCGGCGACGCCAGCGAGATCACCACCGAATACACGGGCGTCGTCGATCTGGTCATCGATCCCGCGATCGACAACGCGAGAGTCACGGTGACCGTCGACGGACAGAAAGTCGCCACCGGCCTCCTCGCACCCTACCGCCTCACCGTGGACCTCGGCGCCACGCCGATGCAACACAAGATCACGGTCACGGCCACTGCCTCCAAGGGCAAGCGCGTGCAGTGGACCTCCACGATCAACCGCGGCAACCTTCCACTGTCGGTGCGGCTCAGGCAGCTCGACGCGCACACGTTCGAGGCCATCACCACCTCTCCGAAAGAAGATCCGATCGAAGTGGTGCAGCTCTGGGACAACGCCCAGGCCGTCGCCTCGGTGACCAGCGAGCCGTATCGCTTCACCGTTCCCGACTCGGTGCTGTCGAACGGCTACGTACAGGTCACGGCTCGCGCGAAGTCGGGCGAAGAAGCCGCGGACTTCTGGTCGCCGGGCGGCGACATCGTGTCCGAGGAGCTGCAGGTGCGGACCATCCCGATCTTCGTGTCGGTGGTGGATCGCAACGGCAACACGCGCGACGACATCGACCGCTCGCAGTTCCGCGTCATCGACAACGGCGCGGAGGCGAAGATCATCGAGTTCGGCAAGGCCTTCGATCAGCCGATCTCCATCGCCCTGCTCCTCGATGCCTCGGCATCGATGACGTACTCGATGGAGCACGCGTCGAAAGCGGCCGCGGACTTTGTCGAGAAAGCGTTGAAGGACGGCGATCGCTGCAGCGTCACCGCCATTCAGGAAGTGCCGCGGCGCAAGATGCCGCTGACGAGCGAGCGCACGAAAATTCGCGAGGCCGTGCGCGGCATTCAACCGAACGGCCAGACCGCGCTCTACGACGCCGTGATCTCCGCGGTGCGCGAGCTCGCCGATGAGAAGAACCGCCGCGCCATCGTGGTCATGACCGACGGCGGCGACACGTCGTCGAATTACTCCTTCGAGGACGCGCACAAGATGGCGCGCGACGCGGGCATTCCGATCTACTTCATCGCCTACGAGGGCGGCAACAGCGCCCGCGATCTGGAGCGTCTCAGCTACCTCGCATCGGAGACCGGCGGCTTCATCGCCACGGCCACGCAGCAGAACCTGATGGCGCGCTACGAGGCCATCGAGAAGGACCTGCGCGCGCAGTTCGCGATCAAGTACCAGGTGTCGGATTTCGGCAAAGCGAATCAGTACCGGCGGGTGCAGGTGGTGCTGGCCTCGCCGAAGCTGACCGCGCGGACGATCAAGGGGTACTTCACGCCGTGACCGGCGCGGCCGGCAGCGCTTGTTGGCCAAGCCGGACCGCATGCCAGTCGCCCGAAGTGTGCCTCTCGCGCCCGCACGTCCTTCGCTGAGCGCTGCCGGCCGGGTCGGCGCCCCGGAGCGCCCTGGTCGGTTCTCTTCATGGCTGCGTCTACAATCGCGCGGCCATGGAGCGCGACGACAAGCTCATCTCGCAACTTCGCGCGCGCGTGGCGCGTGCGAAGTTTTTTTCGCGCCTCGCCGGCGAGAAGGTTGACGTCACCGGCGCGACGGTGGAAGCGCGGGCGCTGATCATCGCCACGCTGCAGGAAAAGCAGCAGCGCCGGATGGCCATCATCACGCCCGGCGAATCGTCGGCGGACTTCGAGACCGCGCTGCGCCTCTTTCATCGCGATCCGCGGTGCGTCTCGGTCTATCCCTCCCCATCCCTTTCGCCGTACCAGGACGTCGCGCCTTCCCTCGGCGTCGTGCGCGAGGAGATCCGCGCGCTGGGCATGCTCATCGATGGCGCCGCGGACGTGCTGGTCGTGCCGACGCGTGCGCTGTTCCAGCGGCTGCCGCGCGCGGAGGACTTTCGTGCGCGCATCGTGCGAACGGCCGAGGGCGAGGAGCTGGACATGCGCTCGCTGCTGAACCAGCTCGTCGAGAACGGATTCGTGCGCACGGACCTGGTCGGCGAAGCGGGCGAGTTCGCATTCCGCGGCGGCATCCTCGACGTGTTTCCGCCGAACACCGCGGAGCCCATCCGCGTGGAGCTGTTCGGCGACACCATCGACTCGCTGCGCTGGTTCGACGTGGAGACGCAACGCTCCGGCGAGCCGTCCGGTCCCGTCACCATCTATCCCATCACGCAGTTCCCGGTGACGAAGGAAGCACGGCAGAAACTGGCGCGCCGCATCTCGCTCGATTTCATGGATCCGCATTTCAAGCGCGACGTGGCGGACAAGATCGAGAAGCTGCAGGAGAACGGCACGTTCTCGGGCATCGAGCATTACGTGCCGGTGGCGATGGAGAGCGTGACGTTCGCGGATTACATCCGCGACTTCGACATCATCCTCATCGAGCCGGACGGCATCACCACGTCGGTCGCGAAATACGAGTCGCTGCTGCGCAACGAGTACGAGCTGGCGGCGGAAAAAGGCCGCGCCGTGTATCCGCCGGAGCG
>DATLBM010000648.1:0-11102 GCA_035526885.1 Thermoanaerobaculia bacterium
TGCGCCCCCCGGGGGAAACATTTGCCACCTTTCCCCCCACAAAAAGGGGGCGTGGGGATTAAGCTGTTCGCTATATCTATCCGGCGCGGGGCTTACGCCCGTCGCCACGTTTTGGCTTCTACGCCGCGCGCCGCTTCGTCAACCTGTTGACCATCCGCTTCAGCGTCAGGGCGTTGTAGACCGCGTACGCGGAGTCGTCGTTGTCGAAGTAGACGTAGATCGCCTTCAGCTTCTTCGACCACGTGCGGATGCGCTCCGCCCACTCCTCCATCTGCTTGTCGCTGTAGCTGCCCTGGTATTTGAACGACGTCGGTCCGTGCAGGCGCACGTACGTCCAGTCGGCGGTGAGCTCGATCGGCGAGTGATAGCCGGCCAGCTCGTAGATGCAGAACGCGGCGTTGTACTTTTTCAGGAGCTCGAGCACGCCGTCGGTCATCCACGTCTCGTTGCGCAGCTCGAACGTGTAGCGATGCTCCGGCGGCAACAGCGAGAGGAACTCCTCGAGGCGCTCCAGGTTCACTTTCCATCCCGGCGGCAGTTGCCACAGGACCGGTCCCAGCTTTCCGCGCAGGCGCTCCGCGCGCGGCATGAAGTTCACGAGGCCGCGCTCCGCGTCCTTGAGCTTGATCATGTGCGTGATGAAGCGGCTGCCCTTCACCGCGTACAGAAAATCGGCGGGAGTGTTCTTGCGCCACGCATCGAACGTCGACTCCTTCGGCAGTTGATAGAACGTGTTGTTGAGCTCCACCGTGTCGAAGTCTTTCAGGTAGTGCTCGAGCATCTCGTTCGGCTTCATCCCCGCGGGGTAGTAGCGGCCGAGCCAGTGCTTGTAGTGATAGCCCGAAGTTCCGATGCGGATGTCTGTCATGAGTGGACTCTTGGTGTCATCCTGAGCCGCGGAGACGGCGAAGGACCTTCCCCGGTGATTGCTGGAAGGTCCTTCGCTGTCTTTGCAGCTCAGGATGACAACTGTGTGTTCCTACTGGCTGCGCGAAGAAGAAGTAGAAGCGGCGGTGGTGGTGGCGGTGCCCGATGAGGCGTTGGTGATCGTCACGCCGGTCGCGCCGCGGACAAGGCGCACGCCGCCCGCCGCTGCCGCGGCCGTAGCGGTGCTGGCTGCAGTCGTGGACGTCGTTGCCGCCGACACTGCCGTGGGGGTCGTCGCGGTCGTACGGGTGGCGACAACGCCGCTGCGCCCGGCGCCGGCCGACGCCGCGGTCACCGCGGGGTTGTTGCTGATCGACTCCGTCGCCGTCGGACGCACGGCGGCGAACGCGCCGACCGGTAACGCCGTCGTCGTGGCCGCGGTCGTGGTCACGTCCGTGCCCGCGACCGTCGCCGCCGCGGTCGTGCCGGTAGTGGTCCCCGCGGTCGCGATGCCGGCGCTGCCGCCCGCGCCGCTGTTGATGGCGGACGTCGGCGAAGAGCTGATCGACGAGTTGATGGTCGGCTGCGGATTGGTGAGCATCGCCGGATTCACGAAGCCGCCGGCGGAGTCGGAGGCGTACGCGCGTCCGCTCGATCCGGGTGAGGCGGGACCGAGGTAGCGGCCGCGGAGCGCGGTGCGTCCGGCCATGATCGCCGCCGCTTCAGCGGCGGTGTGGTGAATGGAGTTGCTGCGCTGTTGGGTTTTTACCGCCGGCACCATTTCGGACCGCGTGTAGTTCGACGTCATCGGCGGCGGAGTCACCGGCGCGGACTCGGAACCGCTGTTGAGGCCGGAGGTCGGTGCGGTGTGAATCTCGGAGCCGCTGCGGACAGGACTGCCGTTTCCGGGGTTGAGGTTGGTGGTACAGCCGAATGCCGCAAGCGATGCGGCGAGCGAAACCGCGAGCAGCGAACTCGAGGTCCGCCGCGTCAATAAGTCTTTGCTGTCGTATATCTTGCCCATGTGATCTCCTTTCGGGTTCCGGCAAGCCATTGGAGGTTATTAAGAGCAACCAGCATGCCCCTTTGAGCCGGGAACAGCCGTTGCTATTCACTCCGCCGAAGGAGGAATCTGATGTACCGGAATCGAGCTCTCATCTCAGTGTCCCTGCTGGTCGTGCTGGCGCTCGCGGGCGCGTGCTCCATGAATCGCCAGACCCCTGCGTCGATGGACAAGACGGCGATGGAAGGCGACGTGCGCGCCGCGATCGCCGCCGCCGTCCCCGGCCAGACGTTCGACCTCGGCGTCACGGTCGGTGACGGAGGAACCGTGCAGCTGACGGGCAGCGTCAACAGCGCGTCGGACCGCGACGCGATCGTGGCGAAAGTGCGCCAGGTCAACGGCGTCACGAGCGTCGACGCCAGCGGACTGACCATCAAATGACGTAGCGTGGAGCGACTTGAGCCCGCCGGATGGCATCCCGGCGGGCTGAAGCCCGCCGCTCCACATACAATCCCGCCTCGCGTGTTCCACATCCGCGAGCGCGGCTCCACCCTTCGTACCGAAGTCGTCGGCGGCATTACGACCTTCGTGTCGATGGCTTACATCATCGTCGTCAATCCGGCCATCCTCGCCGCCGCGCACATCCCCACCGGTCCCTCCACCGTCGCCACGATTCTCACCGCCGTCTTCGGCACGTTGCTGATGGGGCTGTACGCGAACCGTCCCATCGCCGTCGCGCCGTACATGGGCGAGAACGCGTTCATCGCATTCGGTCTCGCGGCGTTCGGGATCACGTGGCAGCAACGGCTCGGCGCCGTCTTCGTCAGCGGTGTGATCTTCGTGATCATCACCCTCCTCGGCGTCCGCACGTGGCTGGCCGACGCCGTATCGAAGTCGATGAAGCACAGCTTCGCGGCGGGCATCGGACTCTTTCTCACGTTCATTGGATTGTTCGAAGCGGGCATCGTGAAGGCGGGGCAAGGCGTGCCCGTGCAGCTCGGCGACATCCGCAGCAAGCCTGTGCTGCTGGCCGCGTTCGGCTTCGTCGTGATCTCCGCGCTCATGTACAAGCGCGTGCCCGGCGCGATCCTGATCGGCATCGCCCTCACCGCCATCGCCGGCGTACTGCTCGGCGAAGGCAACATGCCGCAGAGCGTGATGGCGCTCCCCTACGACGTTTCACCGATCGCCTTTCAGCTCGACGTCCGCTCGATCCTGCGACTGAGCTTCCTTCCCATCCTGCTCACGCTTTTCCTCATGTCGCTCTTCGACACCCTCGGCACGCTGATGGCGCTCGATCCCGGCGGCGATCTGAAACGCCCGATGCTCGTCGACGCGCTGGCGTGCACGTTCAGCGGGTTGATCGGCACGTCGACCAGCGGCGCGTACATCGAGTCATCGACCGGCATCCGGGAAGGCGCGCGCACGGGACTGGCCTCCGTCGTCACGGCCGCGCTCTTCGCGCTGTCGCTGTTCTTCATCCCGCTGCTCGAGCCGATGCAGTCGCTGCAGTACGCCTACGCGCCGGCGCTGCTCGTCGTGGGGATGCTGATGCTCAACGCCGCGGCGAAGATCGACTTCGACGATCTCACCGAGCTCGTGCCGGCGTTCACGACCGTCATCGTGATGGTGTTCACCTTCAACATTGCGAATGGACTGACAGCGGGGCTGGCGCTTTATCCGATCATGAAACTGCTGGCCGGCCGCGCGCGGGAGCTGCGTCCGGCGACGATCGTGCTCGCTGTCCTGTGCGTTTTGTATTACGCATTCGGCCTGCCGCACTGACCAGGCATCGGCCGTGCTCTTTTGCATGACATGAAAATCCTCGTCACTGGCGGTACCGGCGTCATCGGAGAAGGCGTAGTTCCGGAGCTGATCACGCGCGGACATCACGTGCGCCTGCTGTCGCGTCACGCGGACGAAGACGCGAAGCAGTGGCCGGGCATCGAACCGTTCGAAGGAGATGTCGCCGATGCGACGACGCTGCGCGGCGCCGCGGACGGATGCGATGCGGTCCTGCACATCGCCGGCATCGCCGAGGAGGATCCGCCCAAGCTGACCTTCGAGTCCGTGAACGTCGGAGGCACTCGCAACATCCTCGATGAAGCGAAGCGCGCCGGCGTGAAGCGCTTCGTCTTCGTCTCCTCCCTCGGCGCCGAAGTCGGTCAGTCCGACTATCACCGTTCCAAGAAAGCCGGCGAAGCGCTGACCGCGCAATCGGATCTGGACTGGACGATCATCCGGCCCGGCAACGTCTTCGGTCCGGGCGACGAAGTGTTCTCGCGCATCCTGAAGATGGTCCGCGTGCTGCCCGCGGTGCCGGTCATCGGCAGCGGCGATCAGGAGTTCCAGCCGATCTGGCACGAAGATCTGGCGAGAGTGCTGGCCACGGCCGTCGAGCACAACGACCTCTCCAAGCAGACGCTCGAAGCCGCGGGTCCCGAGATCACCACGATGAACGATCTGGTGAACCGCTTCCGCGAGATCACCGGACGCTCGCCGCTGAAAGTGCCCGTGCCGTCCGCGCTCGCGCAGTTCGGCGTGGACGAGAACAAGCTGCAGATGCTGCGCGAGCAGAACCTCGTTCGCGGCCGCAGCGCCGTGGAAGTCCTGCGCATCGACACGACACCGCTCGACCAGGCGCTGCGCCTCCTCGCCGATTCCTTCAAAGAGACGCTGCCCGAGGAGGGATTCGGAGCGTTCGAGCACAAGACGTTCTACGCGGACATGCGCGGCGCGCGGCACTCGGCGGCGTCGCTGATGAAGACGTTCCGCGAGCACGTCAACGAGTTCATGCCCATCGAGTTCGTGGCCGAGCCGGGCGCGCCGGACCGCATCGAAAAGGGCGCGACGCTCACGGGATCGCTGCCGCTGCGCGGCAACTTTCAGGTGCGCGTGGAAGTGGCCGAGCCGACGCACGTGGTCTTCGCCACGCTGGAAGGACATCCGCTCTCGGGCATCGTCGAGTTCACGTCGAGCGAGAACGACGGCGTGCTGCGCTTCGCCATCGACACGTGGACGCGCGCCTCGAACGTGCTGGACTGGGTGGCGGCGCGCACGATCGGCGCCGTCGCGCAGGACGCGAACTGGCGCGCGGTCGTGCAGCGCATCATCGACGCCAGCGGCGGCACGTCGGACGGCGTGAAGCAGGAGAAGGAGAAGCTGAGCGAAGAAGACGCGCAGCGCGCCGAGGAGCGCATGAAGACGCTGGTGCAAGCGCGGAAGCGCTCGGAGGTGGCTGCGCCAGAGGACGACGAGAGGCCTCCGGCGGCCGGGGCCACGGGCCCCGGACCCCGTTTGCGGGCCTAGCCTCCGCGACACTCGTGTCGCGGAGGCTAGGCCAACCAGCGGGGTCCGGGGGCGAGCCCCCGGCCGCTGGAGGCCCCCGGTCGTCTCTCTAGCGAAGCCGCTTCAGCGCGCTCTGCGCTCCCCAGTAGCCGCACATGCCGTGCACGCCGCCGCCTGGGGGTGTGGAGCTCGAACAGAGGAAGACGCGCGGGTTCGGCGTCGAGTACGGATCGAGTTTCGGGAACGGGCGCGTGAGGAACTGCAGCATCGTGTTCGCGCCGCCGGCGATGTCGCCGCCGATCATGTTCGGGTTGTGCTGCTCGTACTGCGCGGGACTGATGCTGCGCTTGGCCAGGATGCGATCGCGGAAGCCCGGCGCGAAGCGCTCGATCTGGTTTTCGATGAGCTCCGTCGCGTCGCCGTCCCAGCCGTTCGGTACGTGACAGTACGCCCAGCCCGTGTGCTTTCCCTCCGGCGCGCGCGTCGCGTCGAACATGCTCTGTTGCGCGCAGAGCACGAACGGCTTGCCGGTCATGCGTCCGTGAAAGACCGAGTGCTCGTGCGCCGCGATCTCCTCGATCGTGCCGCCGATGTGTACCGTCGCGCTGCGCGCGCATTCCGCGGCGCGCCACGGAATCGGTCCGTCGAGGGCCCAGTCCATTTTAAAGGCGCCGGGGCCCTGGCGAAAGCGCCGGAGCTTGCGCACGTACGAAGGCGACAGGGCATCGCCGACGATGTCGGCGAGCTGGCGCGGCGACGTGTCGAAGAGCACCGCGCGCGACTCGGGCACATCGCGCAGCGAGCGCACGAAATGATTCGTCTCGATTTTGCCGCCGAGAGACTCGAGTAACGAGGCCATGGCTTTGATGATCGAGATCGAGCCGCCTTTCGCGGCCGGCCAGCCCGTGGCGTGGCCGGCCAGGATCAGCGCCATGCCGAACGACGCGGAGCCGATGCGATCGAGCGGGAGAAACGAATGCGCGGCCGAGCCGCCGAGGAGCGCGCGGGCTTGCGGAGTCTGGAAGCGTTTTACGAGCTGCATCGCCGACTGCAGGCCGATGAGACCAAAGTGCGCGAGCAGGAGGGGATGCCGCGGCAGAGGCAGCGCGCCGATCGGGCGGAGGATCTCGTCGAAGAGGTTTCCCGCTTTCGCCGCGAAGGGCTTCATCAGTTTTCGATACGCGGCTTCGTCGGGGCCGAGGCGCGCCGCGGTGGCGTCCAGAGATTCTTCGAGAGTGGCGGCGGTGCCGTCATCGAGAGGATGGGCGATCGCGGCGGGCGACCACGCCCATTCCAGTCCGTGCTCGGCGAGCGGCAGAGCGCGGATGAACGGCGAGACGACGCTCATCGGATGGATGGCCGAGCAGATGTCGTGGCGGAAGCCGGGAAGCGTGACCTCCTCGGTGCGCGCGCCGCCGCCGATCGTGTCTTTCGCTTCGAGGACGAGCACCGACTTGCCGGCGCGGGCGAGCACGATCGCCGCCGAGAGGCCGTTGGGGCCGGAACCGACGATGACCGCGTCGAGCATAGCTGGGGTTTATCACGGAGAACGCCGAAGATGTTGCTGGTTTCTGGTTGCTGGTTGCCGGCGCTGCATCGGTTTCAGGCCAGCCCTCGCCCAGGAACCAGCAGATGTTGCCGGTTGCTGGTTGCTGGCGCTACATCGATTTCAGGCCAGCCCTCGCCCAGGAGGTTGCCGGTTGCTTGCGAGGCATCGCCCGAAGCCCATACCTCGCCGGCAACACAGCAACCAGCAACCGGCAACCAGCAAACGCAAGTGCTTGATTCGGGGCCGCTTATCGCAGCCCCGAAACTTTTTTCACCTTTTGGGGTAGGGATTTGGTCGCCCCAGTCACTCCTCAACTGGAGCAGTTTTTCACATGTACCTGATGCCACCGGTGGAAGCGGGACGAAACAGCTCGGCCAACGAGCTGGAAACCCTCGTCCTGTCTGATAAACATCTCGATTACCTCGGGCAGGCTTCGCTCGAGCTCAACCCCGACATGCCCGCGTCCTTCGGCCTCCCCCATCTGATCCGCGCGATCCTGGATCGCGTGGCACAAAGCGGGATCGACCTCACTGACGCATGCAGCGAAGAAGAGATTGCCCGTCTGGCCGCGACGCGGCTCAGCAGGAACGCTACAGTCCGACGAAGAGCGCCGCGCCTCAGCGCGCCGATTTTTTCTTCGAAGTCAGCAGCTCGACGATCTGATCGATCGAATCGGCCTGGGACAGATCTGTACCACTCTGGAAGGCCGCCTCGATCAAGCCGCGGATGATCTCGGCGCGGCTGATGGCCTTGCCGTGTCTCAGCCGGATGTCGATGGCCAGACGATCGAGATAGGCAACGTGGCGGTCGAGAAGAACGACCGTGATCTTCGCCCAGGGCTCGGTGTGGACAATGGGACGGCCGCGATTGCTCTTTTGCTGTGCAGGACTCACGTGCACTCCTTCAGTTGTATTGATTGACGACCGGAACCGCGTGGGAGTGTAACCGGTTCGCCAATCGATGTCTATCTTTCCGTACCTGCCTAAAGCCGTCTTCAACTGACGACGCATCGGCAGGACGAATGCGGGCACTCGTACGTTGCTTGACCCGGACCTTTGGGGACGGATGGCAGCACGGGCGGAAGTGCTGTCTCCGCCCGACCATCTTACCCACTCGCCCGATATTCGCAACAGTAAATGAAACGGAAATCGGTCAGGATAAGCCGAACTCGCGCGGGCTCATCGCCGCGCCAGCCGCACCGTGAAGACCGCTCCTCTCTCTTCGTTCGCCGCGCCGATGCTGCCACCGTACGCGTCGACGATCGCTTTCACGATTGCGAGACCCAGGCCGGTGTGGCCGGTGCGGCTCGAGTCCGGCCGGTGCGTGAAAAAGCGGTCGAAGATGCGCGCGCGATTCGCCTCCGGAATCCCCGGCCCCTGATCCGCGACGCGAACGACGATGTGTGCGTCCTCCGCCGCCGCTGAAACCGTGACCGTGCCTCCCGGCGGCGAGAAACCGGCCGCGTTGTCGAGCAGATTCTCGAACACCTGAATCAATCGATCCTCGGTCGCCTCGACGAAGAGCGCGGCCTCGCCGAGCTGCAGATCGAAACGGAGGCGCTCGCCCTCGCGCATGCGAAACCCGTCCACGATCCGCGTGAGCAGCGCGCCGAGGTCCACGCGCGCGGGCGTCTCGCGCACCAGCCCCGCGTCGATGGTCGAGATCTCGCGCACGCCGGAGAGCAGCCGCTCCATGCGCGCCACTTCCTGTTCGATCACGGAGACGAATCGCCGCCGGTCGGCGGGATCGCGCACGTCGCCGAGCATCTCGTTCGCGTTGCGAATCGACGCCAGCGGATTCTTCAGCTCGTGCACGACGTCGGACGCGAACTGCTCCACCAGTCCCACGTGCGCGTCGAGCCGGCGCATGATCCGCTCCAGCGCGCGCGAGAGCTCGCCGATCTCGTCGCGCCGGTCGGAGCCTTTGAAGTCGATGTCGTGCACGCCGCCGCGGCGATCGAGCACCGCGTGCGCATCGAGCCGCAACTGCCGCAGCGGACCGACGATGGTCGCGGAAAAGAAGATGCTCACCAGGATGGCCACGATCAGCGACGCGATGAAGATCCGCATCACGCGCAGCCGCACGACGTACAGATCCTGCAGGATCGTGTACGTGCTCTTCGACGCGATGACCGCGCCCACCGTCCACCCGCCCACGACCACGGGCGTCATGCGATAGAGCGTCACGGACCGCTGCTGCCCCGCGGTGATCTTCTTCTCGAACGTCTCGCGTCCGCGCAGCGTCGACGCGATCTCCGGCCCGGTGATCCGCGTCGCATTCGCGAAGTAGTCCGTCTCCAGCGGCTCCTCGGGCGGCCGGAACGCGCGCAGCAGCGGACGCACGAGCAAAGCGCCCACGCGATACAGAACGTTCCTGCGGTCCGTGCGCGGCGGGCGTTGCGGCGCGGGAGTGACGATGTCGTGCGAGTCGGCGACCACGCGGCCGCCCGAGTCGACCAGGCGCATGCGCACGTCGTCGATGCGCCCGCGGCGGATGACGTCCTCGAACGCATTCGCGTCGAGCGTGCCCTCCCGCGCGATGGACGCGGCCACGAGCCGCGAGCGATGCGTGAGATCGCGCCCTTCCGCCGTCTCCAGCCGTTCTTCGTACTGCCCGAGAAAAAGCACGCCGGCCATCGGCAGGAAGAGCAGAACGACGTTGAACGCGAGCAGGCGGATGCCGAGGCGGGTGAAGGAGCGGAGCTTCATTCGCGCCAGCGGTAGCCGAGACCGTAAACGGTCTCGATACGATCGAACGCCGCATCCGCTTCCTCGAACTTCCGCCGCACGCGCTTGATGTGGCTGTCGATGGTGCGGTCGCTGACGTAGACGTCGTGCGGATACGCGTCCTGATGCAGCTGCTTGCGCGTCTTCACGTGGCCGGGATGGCGCACGAGAGCGTGCAGCATCATGAACTCGGTCACGGTCAGGCTGACCGTCGCGCTCTTCCAGCGCACCGAGTAGCGCTGCAGATCGAGCTCGAGCTCTCCGTGGCGCAGCGGCACGTCGGCGGCGGGACGCGACGCGCTCTGATCGATGGCCGCGCGGCGGAAGAGCACCTTCACGCGCGCCAGCAGCTCGCGCATCGAGAACGGCTTGCAGAGATAGTCGTCCGCGCCGATCTCGAGGCCCAGGACGCGATCGAGCTCCTCGTCGCGCGAGGTGAGAAAGATGATGGGGATCGATTCCGACACCGAGCGGATGCGGCGGCACAACTCCAGGCCGTCCATCTCCGGCATCATGATGTCGAGGATCACCAGGCCCGGAAGCTTCTGCTGAAACGTGCGCCACGCTTCGAGCCCGGTCGCGTACAACTCGACCGGATACCCCTCGCGCCGCAGCGCGAAGCCGACCGTCTCGCGGATGTTGTCCTCGTCGTCGACGACGGCGACGACGCTGTTGGCCGGGCGCACGGCGGACATGTTAACCGGTTGCCGGTTGCTGGTTCCTGGTGCTTTCGCGCAAATGGCACCAGCAACCGGCAACCAGCAACACGGCAACAAATTACTGCCGCTTGCACTCCCCGTTGGCGCACAAGTACGCGATCGGCGCGCCCTTCTCCCCCGCCGTCAGCGCCGCGGTCCACGGCAGCGCGCGCGCCACGCGATCGCGAGGGCCGCCTTTGTCGGGGATGAGAATCAGAGCGCGCATGGGCTCCGGCTTCTGCGCATACGCCAGCAACGTCTCGTACGTCGCCTTGAGGCGCGGGTCGCCGCTGACGACGAGGATGCGCGGCGAGATCTGCGCGAGCTCCCAGGCCGAGCCCAGCGCGGCGTGATCGGCGCCGCTGGTGCGGACCCGGCCGCCGAACGCTTCGAAGATCGTCGTGGGACGCGTGCGCCACGTTTCGTTTCCTGTGAGCGCGGCCAGGCGCAGCAGGTTCACCGCGGCCACCGAGCTCGCCGCCGGCGTGTCGTCATCCGTCTCGCGGAACGTGCCCTTCGAATACGCGCCGCTGCCCGCATCCCAGAACAGCGCGTCGTGGCGCTGCTGCAGCGTCACCGCCAGCTCGAGCCAGCGGATGTCGTACGTCGCATCGAACAAATCCAGCAGCCCCTGCACGAACAGCGCGTAATCCTCGGACAGCGCCTCGACGCCCCTCGTGCGCAGCAGCGTCTTCGTCTTCGCGTTCCAGTGCAGCGTCGAGACGACGTTCGCGGCGCGGATCGCCGCTTCGAGATACGCCTTCTCGTTCAACGCGGCGCCGGCCCGGGCCAGCGCGGAGATCATCAGCCCGTTGATGGCGGTGACGGGCATGAAGTCGCGCGGCGGCTCGGGGCGTTTCTGCCGCACCTCGAGCATCTTCGCCAGCGGCGCCGCGAGCTCGTCGTGCGTCTCGTGGAGAAAGCGCCACTCCGCCAGCGCGGGCAGATTCGCGACGCCGTCCTTCATCGCG
>DATLBM010000649.1:0-7434 GCA_035526885.1 Thermoanaerobaculia bacterium
GCTTCTTGTAGTTCGGGGGCCAGGGGGCGTCGCCTTCGCCGGCGGCTTCGTGGGCGGCGCTGAGTGCGAGTAACGACTCGAGCGATCCGGCCGCCTCGTCGATGCCGCGCGAGTAGTCGTCGCGCGAGGGGGCGGTCCTGATCGTAAAGTCCGCGGGCTCCACGTCCGGCACCTCGGCCCACTGCAAGGGCATCGACACGCGCGCGTCCAGCGTCGGGCGCACCGACCAGGCCGAGGCCACGGTGCGGTCTTTGGCGTTCTGGTTGTAGTCGAGGAACACGCCGTGGCGTTCTTCCTTCCACCACTTGCTCGTGGCGATCTGTGGCGCGCGGCGCGCCACCTCGCGCGCGATGGCCAGCGCGGCGCGGCGCACCTGATCGAACGTCCAGCGGCGCTCGATGCGCACGTTGATGTGGATGCCGCGCGATCCCGACGTTTTCGGCCAGCCCACCAGCTCGTGCTCCTCGAGCAGTTCGTGAACGAGCACCGCGACGCGGCGCACGTCCGCGAACGGCACGCCCGGACCGGGGTCGAGATCCACGCGCAACTCATCGGGATGCTGGAGATCGTCCGAGCGCACGGGATGCGGGTTGAGGTCGATGCAGCCGAGGTTGATGATCCAGAGGAGCTGGGCGGCGTCGTTGACGACGATCTCGCACGCCGTGCGGCCGGACGGGAACGAGAGCTCGACCGTGTCGATCCAGTCCGGGCGTTTGTCCGGCGCGCGTTTCTGAAAGAACGGCTCCGCGTCGGCACCGTTGACGTAGCGCTTGAGCGCCATCGGCCGGTTGGCCACGCCGCGCACCGCACCCTCGGCAACCGCCGCGTAGTAGTTCACGAGATCGAGCTTCGTGTAGCCGGCCTGGGGGAAGAAGACCTTGTTCGGATTGGTGATCGTGACCTCGCGGCCCGCGGCCTCGATGACGGTCTGCTCCGATTTCGCCATGCCGGGAGTTTAGCGCGCGCGTACAATCGGGCTCATGCTTGCAGAATTTCGGGGGTTCCTGACCAAGACCAACGCCCTCGCGCTGGCGGTGGGCGTGATCATCGGCGCGGCGGTGGGCAAGGTCGTGTCGTCGCTGGTCGACGACATCCTGATGCCGATCATCGGCGTCGCGATGCCCGGTGGCGACTGGCGTGCCGCGAAGATCCCCATCGGCGGCGGCTCGATCAACTACGGGACCTTCTTCGGCACGCTGCTCGACTCCATCATCGTCGCCTTCGTCGTCTTCATGATCGTGCGCATGCTGCTCAAGCCCGCGCCCGAGCCGGCAGCGGTGGAGATGAAGTCGTGTCCGGAGTGCCTGGAGATGATCCCGGCCGCGGCGCGGCGGTGCCGGGCCTGCACGTCGACGACTTAAGAAGGCTGTCTACATCGTCCCTTCGCCGGCGTATTGACCGGCAGAAGGAGAACATTCGATGTCCGCAGCCCTCCGTTACCTCGCCGTTCTGACGCTGATTGTGACCGCCGCGCGCGGCTTCGCGCAGGAGACGACGACTGCCCCGACCGCCACCACCGACACCGCGGTGACGGCAACGACGACCACCGAGAAAACCGAAACGACCGAAACGACCGCCACGGCCACCGAGGAAGAGGACGCCGAAAAGAAGCCGCGTTATGCGACGCACGGGCAGTTCGAGCAGTTCCTCAACGAACACTACTCCGAGGAAGTCTCGACCGTGATCGCGCTCGAGCCGGCGCTCCTCACGAACCAGGAGTTCCTGCAGGGACATCCCGACCTGGCCGACTACATCAAGGCTCATCCCGAAGTGGCGCAGCACCCCACGTCGTACGCCGCGCAGTTGCCGCGCGGACAGCAGCGCCAGCGGAGCACGATGGAGCACATCGTCGAGTCGCTCTCGATCTTCGGCACGTTCGCGGTCATCGCCTTCGCGCTGGCGTGGCTGGTGCGGACGTACATCGAGCAGAAGCGCTGGAGCCGTCTGTCGAAGACGCAGTCCGAGGTGCACAACAAGATCCTGGACCGGTTCGGGAGCACCGAGGAGCTGATCCAGTACATCAAGACGCCGGCGGGATCGAAGTTCCTCGAGTCCGCGCCCATTCCCCTGTACGACGATCGCCGCCCCGTCAATCCGCCGCAGATGCGCACGCTGTGGTCGATCCAGGCGGGCGTGGTCATCGCGGCAGGCGCGCTGGGGCTGTTGATGGCCAGCTTCCGGTTCGATCGTGACACGGCCCAGGATCTCTTCGCCCTGGGCACGATCGGTTTCTGCATCGGCGCGGGCTTCATCCTCTCCGCGATCGTGTCGCTCATCCTCTCGCGCCGCCTCGGCGCGTTGCAGCAGCAGGAACCCGCGGCCGACGATCTCGTAAAATGATCGACAAGATGCTTCTGCCCCTCGTTTTCAGAAATGCGACGCTGGCCGACAGCCGCGACCTCGAGAGCGTCCTCCCGGTGATGGACGAGGAGGAGTTCCGCGCGTTTTACGAGCGCACGTCGCGGCCGTTGTGGTCGTACCTGTCGCGCATCGCCGGCAGCCGTCAGGAAGCCGACGATGCGCTGCAGGAGGCGTACTACCGTTTCTACCGCGCAGGTGCGAAGCACGAGGACGAGACGCATCGCCGCAACTCGCTCTTCCAGATCGCGACGAACGTCGTTCGCGATACGGCGCGGCGGGCCAGGCGGCATCACGACGTTCCCATCGAAGAGGACGCGCCGGTGACCAACGTTCCCACCCCCGAGCATCACGCCGCGATGCGCACCGATCTGGCTCGCGGGCTGCAGCGCCTCGAGCCCATGCAGCGCGAGATGTTGTGGCTGGCCTACGCGCAGGGCGCCTCGCACGAAGAGATCGCCTCGATCCTCGGACTGCGCGCGGTGAGCATCCGCACGCTGCTGCTCCGCGCGCGCCGCAAGCTGGCGACGTACCTCGAAGGGAGCGCGTCATGAACTGCGAACGCCAGGACGAACTGCTCGACGCGCTGGGCCGCGGATACGTCGGCGCGGAGCTGGAGTCGCACGTTGCGGCCTGCCAGGCCTGCGGCGAGCTTCGACGGGTTGCCGGCGCGCTGCTCGACGACAAAGTGGTGGCCATGAGCGAGGCTCACGTGCCGTCATCGGGAACGATGTGGTGGCGCATGCGCGTGCGGCACCGGCAGGAAGTGGCGGCGCGCGCGCGCGGCTCGCTGCTCGTCGGCCAGGCCGCGACGCTGATCGTGGCCATCGCCCTGGTGACGTGGTTCTTCGGCGCGGACATCGCGGCCGGACTGCGCCATCTCGTGACGACGGTGCGCGTCAGCACTCCCCTGCTGCTTGCGGCGGCGTCGCTGCTGTTGCTCGTGCCGGTGGCGGGGTGGGTGGCCATCAGACAGAAATAGGACCTGTAGGACCTATAGGACTCATAGGACCTGGCGCCCCACGAATTTGTAGCCTTCGCCGTGGACCGTCACGATCAGCGACGCGCCGATCTTCTGCCGCAGCGACGCGATGCGCACGTCCACGGTTCGCGTGAGCGGCGGCTCGTCGTGCTTCCAGACGGCGGCCAGCAGCTCCTCGCGCGTGACGATCGAGCCGCGGTGCTCGACGAGGTAGCGCAGCACTTTCAGCTCGAGATCGGAGAGATCCACGCTCACTCCGTCACGCGTGACGTTGCCGCTGCGAAAGTCGACATGCAGCGCGCCGAAGTCGTACGAGTCGGGCTCCGCGACCACCGGCGGCGTGCGCCGCAGGAGCGCCTCGATGCGCGCCAGCAGCTCCAGCATCTCGAACGGCTTGGGCAGATAGTCGTCCGCGCCGAGCTTCAGTCCCTGCACGCGATCGAGCACGTCGCCGCGCGCGGTGAGCATGAGGATCGGCGTCTGCACGTTGCGGCGCCGCAGCTCGCGGCAGACGTCGAAGCCGCTCATCTTCGGCAGGCCGACGTCGAGAAGGATGCAGTCGAAACGCTGCCGGGTGGCGGTCTCCAGTCCCGCCTCGCCGTCCTGCGCGAGGGTCACGCGATGTCCGGCGTTGCGCAAGCGATCGCGCAGCGTGAGCACGAGACGGGGGTTGTCCTCGACGAGGAGCAGCTCAGGCACGCATCACCGCCGGGAGCTGGATGGTGAAGGCCGCGCCGACGTCGCGCTTCTCGAGGACGACCGATCCGCCGTGCTGCGCCGCGATCTCGCGCACGATGGCCAGGCCCAGTCCCGCGCCGCTCACGCGCTCGCTGCCCTTCCCGCGAAAGAACGGATCGAACAACTGCCGCGCATCCTCGGCACTGATCCCCGGTCCGCGATCCTCGACCGTGATGCACACGCGGTCGCGCGCGCGCCGCACGTGCACGCCCACCCATTCGCCCGACCCGCCGTGACGGATCGCGTTCATGACCAGGTTCTGAACGGCACGCGTGAGCCACTGCTCGTCCGCCGCCACGAACGGCAGGTTTTCTTCGAAGTCCGTCTCGATGGTCACCTTCTCGCCCGCGATCATGCGGCAGCGCTCGACGACCGACTCGACGATCGGCCGGATCTCCATCGCCCGGCGATCGTGTCCTCCCTCGCGCGAGCGCAATCGCGCCAGAGCGAGCACCTCGCCGATCATCAGGCGCAGGTTGTCCGCTTCCTCGACGACGGTCGCGCCGTACAGCGCGACCTGATCCGGCTCGACGATGCCGTCCTTCAGATTCTCGCCCGCCGACCGCAGCACGGCCACGGGCGTGTTCAACTCGTGCGTCATCACGCGCACGAACGACGACTCCTGCGCGCGCAGGCGCTCGACGCGGCGCATGAGCACGACCAGCATGACCACCGCCGCCGCGAGAATGAGCAGGATGGCGCCGCTGACGGCCAGGTTCTGCTCGCGCGTCGAGGCCATGAGCGCGTCCACGCCGCCGCCGTGATGCCGCACGAGCACGAACCACGACGGATTCGCCTCCTGCACTTCGCGCGGCGGACGCGGACGGCGGGCCATGAGCGCGGGCGAAACGATCTCCGTCGCATCGGCCTCGCGTTTGGCGCCGGGCCACGCCGCCGAGGAGCTGAAGAGCACGCGATCGCTGTCGACGAGGCTCACGTCGTACAGCGCGGGCGTCTCGTCCTTCCACAACTTCGCCATGATTTTGCGCAGCGCGTCGCGGCTGAGCATCACGAACACGACGCGCGACGCGCCGTCGGAGAAGATCCCGAAGTCGCGCCGCGGACCGTGAATGACGAACAGCGCGGGGACCGACGGCTGCAGCGGCACGGGGCGCCTCTCGTCGTGCAGGTCGACGCGCGAGAGCAGCGCGCGCATGGAGTCGAGCCGCGGCGTCCACTGCGCGGACTCGATCGCGTTCGTGCGGAGATCGAGGCGCGTGAGCGACCACGACTCGTCCTCGTAATCGTTGCGGTGCGCGATGTACACGGCCTCCACGAGCTCGGGAGATCCGGTGTCGTGCCGCCACCGGTCGTACATCGCTTCGACCGGCTCGTCTTCCGGTCCGAGGAAGGCGTCGAAGGTGCGCTGGATCTCGCGGCGCAATCCGTCGGCGATGCGCCGCGCCACGAACTCCGCGTGACCCTTGCGCGTGACCCGCTCCGCTTCGGTGGTGCGATCGATCCAGCGATACTGCAGCACCGCCAGCGCCGCCAGCGCGACGGCCAGCAGCACGAGCAGGATCGCCAGCGTGCGATTCTGCATCGCCGCCTGCTAGTGCGAAGCCTCGCGCGGCATGCGGCCGCATTCGCGGCACTTCGCATCGAGCCAGGACTCCCACTCCGTCCCGGTCATCGTTTCGTCTCCGGCCTCCTCGGGCCGGAGCCAGAGCGGCGTTTCCGCCTTGCAGAACGGACATTCCAGACGCAGCAGTCGCCCTTCATTGTCGGCCGGAGTGCGCGGCGTGCTCATGGCGCGCCATGTTGCCATAAAAGCGTATGATCGCAGCGCCCTCCATGACCGTGACCACGACGCCCGCCGCAGTCGACAACTGGCTTCTCGACGCCTCGGGAGCGGGACGCGTCGGGCTGTGGCGCCTCGATCTCGCCACCGGCGAAATCGAGTGCACGCCGCGCTGCAAGGAAAACCTCGGCTTCGCCCTCGACAAGAAGCTGCACGTCGACGACGTCTTCGACGCCATGCATCCCGACGACCGCGAAACCTCGGGCGCCATCGTGCAGCACGCCATCGCCACGCGCGGCGAATACCACTTCATCTATCGCGTGATCTGGCCCGACGGATCGATCCACCACATCGACTCGCGCGGCCGCGTCGGCGACGGCCAGATCACCGGCACGACGATGGACATCACCGAGCAGCGCAACCTCGAGGAACAGCTCGCGCGCGAGTCCAGCCGCACGCGCATGATCACCACGCATGTGGCCGAGGCGCTGTGGTTCATGGATTCGTCGGGGCGGATCACGTTCATGAATCCGGCGGCCGAGGAGATGTTCGGCTGGTCGATGGAGGAGATTCGCGGGCGCGTGGTGCACGAGGTCCTGCACTACAAACGACCCGACGGAACGCCCTACCCGAGCTCCGAGTGCGCGCTGGTCGAAACGCTCCGCAACGGCGAGCCGCTGCGCAACATCGAGGATCTCTGGATCCACAAGAGCGGCCGCTTCGTACCGGTGATCTGCTCGTCGACGCCCATCGTCGAGAGCGGCGTCGTGCGCGGCGCGGTGGTGTCGGCGCACGACATCACCGATCGCAAAGCCATCGAGGATGCGCTGCGCGAGACCAGCCGCGCCAAGGACGATTTCCTGGCCACGGTCTCCCACGAGCTGCGCACGCCCATGACCGCCATCCTCGGCTGGACGGGCTTTCTGCGCATGTTCGGCGTGCCGGAAGAGCTGAAGACCGCGATCGAACAGATCGATTCCAGCGCGAAGGCGCAGGCGGCCATCGTCGATGACCTGATCGACATGTCGCGCATCGTCACGGGCAAGCTGCGGCTGCAGCTCGATGACGTCGATGTCTCGGACGTGCTCGACGAAGCCATTCGCACGGTGAAGCCGACCGCGGAGGCGAAGCACATCGCGCTCACTTGCTCGACGACGTGCGATGGCGTGCACGTTCGCGCGGACCGCGCCCGCATCCGCCAGGTGCTGTGGAACCTGCTCACGAACGCGATCAAGTTCACGCCGGAGCGCGGCGCGGTTTCGGTGTCGGCGTCGCTCGAAAACGAGGACGTGGTGGTTTCCGTGCGTGATACGGGAGTCGGCATCGCAGCTGACTTCCTGCCGCGCGTGTTCGAGCGCTTCGCACAGGAAGCCAGCTCCGCGCGCTACCAATCCGGCCTCGGCCTCGGTCTGGCCATCGTCAAACAACTCGTGGAAATGCACGGCGGAAGCGTGTCGGCATGGAGCGAGGGCCCGGGGCAGGGGGCGACGTTCACGGTTTTGCTGCCGAGCGCCTAGTGCGCGGCAGGTTGCCGTGTTGCCGTGTTGCAGGTTGCCGGTTGCCGGTTGCCGGTTGCCCTGTTGCCGGTTGCCGTGTTGCCGGTTGCCGTGTTGCC
>DATLBM010000650.1:0-5496 GCA_035526885.1 Thermoanaerobaculia bacterium
CGCTCCGCGAGGATCGCGCGAATCGCGCGTGCCGTTGCCTCGACGTCGTGCGGCGGCACGAGCATCGCCGCTTCCGCGAGCTCGCGATGCGCGCGGATGTCGGAGAGCACGAGCGGCGCACCCGCGGCCAGTGCCTCGCACGCGGCGTTCGGATGTCCCTCGAAGTCGCTGAGCAGCGCGGCGAAATCGGCCGCGCGCTGATACGGCGAGGGATCGTTCACGAATCCGAGGAAGCGCGCGTCGATGCGGAGCTCGCGGGCGAGCGATTCGAGCTTCGCGCGCTGCGGCCCATCGCCGCAGATGAACAGCGTGACGTCCAGTCCCGCGCACGCGCGCAGGAAGACATCGACGTTTTTCTCGGGGACGAGACGCCCCACGTAAACGCCGTTCAACGTAGGACGGGCTTCAGCCCGTCCACTGGACATACGTGCGATCCCATTCCGGATCATGAACCGCGGCACCTTCGGCGCCTCGCGCGACCAATACTCCGCGCCGTCCGGCGAGTTCGCCACGATGGCCTCGGCCATCCGCCCCACGGCGACGCGGAGGATGTTTTTCAACTCGCGGCCGTACGAATCCCGCGTGCTGGCCTCGCGCAGCACGAACGGCGTCTCCGTCATGCGGCACGCGATGGCGCCGGTCACCTCCATGCGCGTCAGGCACACCTGCACGAGCTCCGGCTTCCATTCGCGAATCAACTTCACGATGTCCGCGATGAGCAGCGGCGACCACGCCCGCCGCAATCGCAGCGCGCGCGACGGCACGTCCGACGTTCCCGGCCCATGCACGATGTAGCCGATCAGCACCGTGTGTCCGCGCCGCTGCAGTTCCGCGGCGAGGAGGTTCGTCTGCCGCTCCGCGCCGGCGCCCGTGAGGTGGTTGATCAGAAACAGGATCCTCATGCGCGCCGCCGCCGGAGGAGCGCCTTGCCCGCGATGTGCGGGAGCGCGAGCAGTGCCGTCGCCGCATCGAGCCGGAGCATCTTTGCGAACGCACGAGGCGAGGGCGCGTGGGCCATGGCGCGCTGCACCAGCGTCGCGCGGTGCGTGGCGATGAAGCGATCGCGTCGGGCCTCGGGATGCAGCGCGTCGAATCGCGCGGAGCATGCATCGATCGCATCGAGCAGCTCGCGCACTTCATCCCGCGTCAGCGAGTCGCCGGGCTCGTTCGCGCGCACCCACAGCGACGCGCATCGTTCCAGCAATTCATCACTCCACTCCAACCCGTCGCGCAGCAAGCCGTGCACGAGCTTCGACTTCCATCCGACATAGCCGAGCCGCGCGCGCTGGGCGAGATTGAACGTCATCGAGCCCGAGCGATTCACGCGATACGCGACCAGCGTCTCCGTCAGGTTCGCCAGCGCGTGCGTCCGCCCGACCCGCGCCCACAGCGCCGCATCCTCGGCCATCGGCGCATCCGCCGGGTACTCGTGAACGACCGAGCGGCGGAACATCGTGCCGGGATGCACGAACGGCGTATCGAACATGCGATACCACGCCATGGCCACGCCGCCGGGCGGGCGCCGCAACCCGCGATGCCACAGCGCGACCTGGTGCAGCCTGCGGCCGCGCGCATCCATCGCGCGCGCCTGCACGCCGACCACGGCCACGTCCGGATGGCTGTCGAGAAAAGCGACTTCGCGCTCGAGCAGCGAAGGCATGGCCACGTCGTCGCCGTCCATGCGGGCCACGAGCTCGCTGTCGATCATCGACAGGCCGCGGTTCAGCGTGCGCGTGAGGCCGAGGTTTTCCTCGTTGCGGACGACGCGCAGGCGCGGATCGCGAAACGTCTCCAGGATCTCCCGCGTGCGATCGGTCGAGCCGTCGTCGATGACCAGACACGCGAACGCGGTGTAGGTCTGCGACAGAATCGACCGCACCGACTCCTCGAGGTACGGCTCGACGTTGTAGACCGGCATCAGAACGGTCACGCGTGGGGGTGCAGGCATAAGGCATCCCGCGCCGCGAGCGCGGCGCGGGATGGGTTCCAGACTACGGCATCCAGTAGTCGCGCGGGTAAAGGCGCACCAGCTTCGTCTCCGCGCCTTCGGCGTTCTTCAGGTACGCCTCCCACGCGTCGAGCTGCTTGTCGCCGCCGATCGTGTAGTAGATGGCGTCCGGCACGTCCGCGCCTTTCACGTTGTAGCCCGGCAGCGAGCGGCCGTAGACCTTGTCCTTGCGATCGAAGAGCGTGTCGCCGAGCTTCGGATCCTTGCGCAGCTCGAGGATCGACGCGCGGAACTTGCGGACCATGTCCGGCGTCTGTCCGTCGCGAAGATCGTTGGCCATCTGCTCCGCGCGGTTCTCGTACGTGCCGCCCGCGCGCGTCTCGCCGAACACCTGCGCCACCGCGTACTCGCCGAGGCGCGGGTCGCGCTCGGCGGACTTGAGCGTGTCCACGACGAACTTCACCGTCTGCGGGATCTCCGGCGTGCGCTCGGCGTAGTAGCCGACACGGCCGCCCGAAACATTGCCGCGCAGGCCGTTGCTGTACGCCAGTCCGGCAGCCAGCGTCTTGAGGAAGATGCCGTGCGCGCCGGCGCCCGAGTGCAGGCGTCCGGCGAGATAGTCGAGCTGCTTTTCCTTGTTGTCGTAGTCGGCGTAGTGCACCGACGGGACGGATGTGATGATCACCCCGCCCTTCATGTTCGGCGCGACCAGGCCGATGTATCCGAGCTTGCCGCTCGCGCCGCCGCGAGCGATCACGCGCTGATCGACGATCGGCCGCGAGCGCGCCGGCGTCACCGAGATTTTCTGATCCTCGAGCGACGCGGCCAGCGACTCGACGTTCGGCGCGATCGCCTTCTGCAGCTCGGTCGACGACACCTGCCACATGCGCGCGTCGAGGCGGTTCAGCAGCCGTTTGCGCAGCGCGTCGATCGCGGCCAGCGTGTTCGCGGGCGGCGTGTTCAGGTCGGCGCGCAACGCGTTGACGAGATACGTCCAGTCGGCGGCCAGGCTCGCGTCCGGAATCTCGATGAGCGTGAGATCGAGGTCCTTGAGCAGGTCTTTGGCGATGGCCGTAGCGGCGGGGGAGAGTCCGGCGACCGTTTCCGGTTTGGCCATCATGGCCTTGAGCTCCTCGCGCGTGCCTTTCTGCTCCGCGAGCGACGCAAAGAACTTCGTCAGCGCCTCGGCATCCGCGGCGGTGGGCGCGTCTTTCAGCAGCCACTTGAGCCGTAACGCGTTATGCGACCGCGTCAGGAACGAGTCCGCCGCCAGATACGCCGGATTGTTCTGCACGCGATACACGGTCGCGGGATTGTTCACCCACGATTCCTCGGAGCCCTGCATGGAGTTGCGCAGTCCGCTCAGCGACTGATCGACCACGTCGCGGATGCGCGGCAGGTTCTCCACGCGCCAGTCCGGATGATGCAGCACGAGCGACATCCACTCGATGGCGCGCTTCGCTTCCGTCGCGCCGAGGCCCGAGCCGCGTACGACGAGATCGACGCGCTCGGTGCGCGGGTTCGTCGAATAGTTCGCGTTCAGGTTCAGCACCTCGGTGCGCAAACGCTCCGACATCTCCTCGTACGACACCGGCTTGCCGTTCTCGATCACGCCGACACGCGTCAGCAGCGCCGGCAGCAGTGACAGATAGCGAAGCTGCTCGCCCTGCGGATAGTCGGCGCGCAGCACCAGCGCGACAGTGGCACTGGACATGTTGTCGAACGTCGACGTGACCATCGGCACGCCCGAGGCGAGCTTGCTCTGCTTGAACTGCAACTGCTCGTCGAGCGTCATGGGCGGATTGCTGACGAACGCCGGAGGCGTGATCTTCTTCGCCTCCTCCTCGATCTTCGCCGCCGCTTCGTCGCCTTCCTTCTGATAGCGCTTCAGCGCTTCCTGCACGTCCTGCATCGAGTACTTGCCGGCGAGGCGCTGCGCCTCGGCGTCCGCTCGCGCGACCCGCTCGGAGTCCTCGCGCTGCAGCAGCGCGGGGCTGGGACGCGCGCCGACGGCGTACGGCGTCACGCCCGTGAGCTGCCACTGCGAGAGCCTGTCGCGCCAGATGTTTTTCTCGGATGCGAGGAGCTTGCGGATGTTGTCGAGCTGCGGGCCGAGGGTCACGGACTTTTTGAACTCGCTGGTGCGCTCGAGCAGGAGGAGCTGGTCCATCCATCCCGAGCCCGTGCCGCGCGCGCCCCATGACGGCGGCGAGTTCACGAAGTTCGCGAGCTGGCGCTGCGTCTCGCTGACGCGGCTCAGCACGCGCTTGTTGAAATCCTTCAGCTCCGCCGAGCCGTCCGGCAGCGCGGCCACGCGCGCCAGCTCGTCGGTGACGATCTTGCGGATCGCGGTCAGCTTCCCGTCGTTGATGTTCGACGGCGCGACGTTCTGCAGGATGAACGAGACCGGCGTGCCCTGATCGCGATCGATGTTCGCGAACACGGCGGTGGCGCCCGTGTCCATGACCTTGGTCTTGCTGTCCACGAAGAGCTTGTAGAGATTCGTCGAGGCGTCGCCGGCGAACGTCTCCCCGAACAACTCCAGCAGAATCAGCTCCTCGGCACTCATCGACATCCGCGTGGCCGGCCACGAGAACGAGATGGGGCTGGGCTGCTGATCGTTGCGATGCGGATACTCCCCGATGGCGATCGTCCCCGCCGGCGCCGCCTCGGGATTCATCATCGGCTTCGACGTGCTGGACACGCGCGACGCCGGATCCTTCTCGACCTTCTTCAGGATCGAATCCGTGCGCTTCAGCACTTCATCGAGCCCGACGCTCTTCGGGAACGCGACCATCGTTCCCATGTTCGCGAGGTAGTAGTTGGCGGCGTGGAAGTTGCGGATGTCCTCCGGCTTCATGGTGCGGATGCCGGACGGCTCGCCGCCGGAGTTGACCGCCAGCGGATGGTTCCTGCCGTAAACCAGTTGACCCGCCTCGCGGAAGAGCACGCGGAACGGATTCGCGCTGGAGCTGGTCATCTCGTTGTAGACCGAGCCCTTCTCCTCGAGCCGGAGCGTGTGATCGGGATTCTCCGTCACGCCGAAGCTGCGTACCTCGCGGCGGATCTCCTCGTCCGAGTAGTTCGGATGCAGCAGCGCGTTCAGCTCCGCGGCGAAGAGATCGAAGAAGACGTCTTTGCCGGCGGTGGTGTTGAAGTGATAGCTCGTGCGCCACTGCTGCGTGAACGCGGTGGACGTCGACAGCCACATCGTGTCGAGTCCCGCGAAGGCGCGGCCGGTGGTGCCTTTGCCGAGGAGGAGGTGCTCCTGGGTGTGCGGCTCGCCCTGGTCGCCGGCGGGAATCGAGTTGACCCAGGTGTAGCCCTGCGGGACCGACTCGATCTGGAGGTAGTCGAGGACGAAGCCGGAGCGCTGGTGGATGAAGCGCGCGCCCAGCGGCTTATCGGCGTCGTTGAGGTAGAGCGCGTCGACGCGGAAGCCTTCGACGACCTCTCCCTTCTTCAATTGATCGAGTGCGATATCGGCGGCAAACGCAGTGGTAGCGAGCATCAGGCAGACGAGGAGCGCGAGTTTGCGCATCAGACCT
>DATLBM010000651.1:0-4801 GCA_035526885.1 Thermoanaerobaculia bacterium
ACAGGCCCAGCCTCCGCGACACGTGTCCGAACTAACGCACTCCATCGCGGAGGCTGGGCCTGTCAGCGGGGTCCGGGGCCCGCGGCCCCGGCCGCCGGAGGCCCTTCGTCGGTCCCTAAAACAGCGACGCGATCTGGCTCAGGTCCTCCACGAACCGCGCGCGCTCGATCCGCCGCGCTTCGTCCGACGGCGCGCGCAGGATCGACGACGGGTGCACGGTCGCGGTCACGAACTCGGCCAGGTCCGAGGGGACGAAGATGCCGCGCTGGGTCGAGACTTTGAAGGAACGGGAGATCACGGCTTGTGCGGCGGTTGAGCCGAGGCAGACGATCGCGCGAGGGCGGATCACGTTGATCTCCGACTGCAGCCAGGGGCGGCACGCGGTGATCTCCGCGGCGTTTGGTTTTTTGTGGATGCGCCGCTTGCCGCGCGGCTCCCACTTGAAGTGCTTGACCACGTTCGTGACGTAGACCTTCGCGCGGTCGATGCCCACTTCTTCCAGTGCGGCGTTGAAGAGCGCGCCCGCCGGACCGACGAACGGGCGTCCCGCCAGATCCTCTTTGTCGCCCGGCTGCTCGCCGATGAACATCACCAGCGACTTCGGGCGTCCCTCGCCGAACACCGTCTGCGTGCCCGTCTTCCAGAGATCGCAGGCCTTGCAGTCCGCGGCGGCGTCGCGAAGCTTGTTCAGCGTCGGACGCGGCGGGATCAGCGGCGCGGCGGTCTGAATCGGCACGGCCGCGGAGGATGCGAAAATCGCGCGCAATGTCCGATCCGATGGCCCTCCTCACCGACTCCGCCCTCGGCATCACCGCCTGGATTCTCGGCGTCCGCCTGTGGCGCTTGCAGCGCATGTGGGCGCTGGCGTTTTTCTTCACCGGCATCGCCTCGTTCTGCGGCGGCGTCTTCCACGGTTACGGCGACCGGTGGCTGCTGCTCTGGAAGGCCACGACGTTCGCGGTCGGACTGGCTTCCTTCTTTCTCCTGGCGGGCACCGACCGGCGCCTGCAGGCCGTGGCCGTGATCAAGCTGATCGTGTACCTGAGCTGGATGATCGGCCACAACGGATTCGCATTCGTCATCGCCGACTACGGCCTCACGCTGATCCTCGTGGCCATGTTTCACCCGGCGAAGAAGTGGGTGCTGGGCAGCATCGCCGTGTCGATCGCGGGCGCGATCGTGCAGGCCGCGCATCTCTCCATCGATGCGCGCTGGCTCGACTACAACGACGTCTATCACGTGATTCAGATGGTCGCGCTATGGATGCTGTACCGGGCGGCTGCGTGTCATCCTGAAGCTGCGAAGACAGCGAAGGACCTTCCCCGCGCCGTGGCACCGTAGAAGGTCCTTCGACTCCGCTCCGCTCCGCTCAGGATGACACTGGGGGTGTCATCCTGAAGGCGCGCAGACGCCGAAGGACCTTCCCGCGTGCCATGCAACGGGGAAGGTCCTTCGCTCTCTGCGGAGCTCAGGATGACACTGACAGTCCGACGCTCGACCCTACCCACGTGAACTGTTTGTTGAAGTCCACGCCCAGCATCTTGCCGCGCGAGAGGCGCACGAGGTTCTGGGCCAGGATCGGTTTCGGCTCGTCGTCCGGACGCAGGAACATCATGCGGATCTCCATCTTCACGCCGCCGCCGTCGACAGCCTCCAGCGCCGGCTCGTACTCGATCTTCTCCTGCAGGCACCAGGCGTTGCGCTCGTGCGAGGGCACCGCGTCGACGTCCGCGCGCGTCGGCTCCACGTTCACGCCCGCACCCGCGAACGAGAACAGCGGCTTGAGCACGTAGCGCGAGAGATCGTCCGGAACGCGGTCGAGATCCGAGAGGAACGTCGCGCGCGGCACCGACTCGTGACGCAGGAACGGCAGCGAGTACTTCGACCACGCCCAGTACCAGTTCGGATGCGGCGCCCACTCCACGTCCAGCTCCTCGCGATAGTCGAACGGCAGCTCGATTCCCTTCACGATCAGCTCATCGAACACCACGCGGTTGTAGATGCGCTTCACGGGAGTGCCGTCCGCGCGAAAAAGCGAACGGCCCCGCTTCACGAGCGTCGCCGGATCCACCGCATCCACGCCGAACAGCAATTTCGTTGCGGCAAAGTCGGGATACGTTTTCTGCGCCGGCGGATCGAGATCCATGAGGATCACTTCCGACGGATCGTGCAGACCGACGATCGTGCGCCGCGCCAGATCGAGGAACGCCTCGCGGTCATAGCCCGAGAACCAGCACGACCAGGCCACATCCAGGCCATCCATTTTGGCGAGCGTGTCCTTCCACACATCCCGCTGCATGACCTGCAGCGACGTGAGCGACGGAAATCCCTGCAGCTCGATGAGCTTCGGCACCAGCGCGCCGCTGGCGTCGCGCACGACCGCGAAGTCGACCTGCGCGAAGTTCGGCAGCGCGTCCATCCCCGGCGTGTCCCATCGCTCCGGGATGGCGGCCTTCATGCGCTCGATGAGCGACGGATCGGAGAGCTGCTCCATGATCGCGTTCGCGCTGTCGACCGCGCGCGCTTTGAAATCGTCGGAGAGGAACAGCGGCGTCTCCGCGAGGCGGAAGTCGAACGTGCAGTCCAGTCGTCGCGCCAGCTCTGCGCGATACCAGTCGTACAGCTCGGGCGTGAACTGCGCGTTGAAGAGGCGTCGGAACTGAGCATCCATGAGGGCGACACGATATTCTTCCGGCCCGATGAAGACCAAGCTCCCGAGCGGCACGCGTACGTGGCAGGCCGCGCTCTTTCTGTTCTGCTCCGGAGCCTCGGCGCTCGTTTACCAGACCGTCTGGATGCGCGACTTCCGCTTGATCTTCGGCGCGTCGACGGTGGCCACCGGCGCGGTCCTGGCCATCTTCATGGGCGGACTGGGCGTCGGCAGCGCGCTCCTCGGGAAACGCGCCGACCGCCATCCGCACCCGCTCGCGTTCTATGGCCAGCTCGAGATGATCATCGCGGCGTCTGCCGCGCTTACGCCGCTCCTGCTGATGGGTGTGCGCGCCGGCTACTTCGCCATCGGCGGCTCCGCGGTGCTCGGTACCTTCGGCGCGACGCTCGTGCGCTTGCTGCTCTCCGCGCTCGTGCTCGCGGTTCCAACGATCGCCATGGGCGGCACGCTGCCGGCGATGGCGCGCGCCGTGGAGTCGAACGACGATCAGGGTCGCCGGCGCCTGGCGCTGCTCTACGGCATCAACACGCTCGGCGCCGTCGCCGGCGCGCTGCTCTCGACGTTCGTGATGCTCGAGCGCTACGGCAATCGCATGACGCTGCTCATCGCCGCCGCGCTCAACCTCGCCATCGGCGCGCTGGCCTTCTTCCTCGGACGCGACTCGGTGAAGCAGGACGTCGTCGCCAGTGAAGAACCGTTCCGCGCCTCGGCGCTGCCGGCGCGACTGGTGCTCATCGCCGCGGCGCTGGTCGGCTTCGCGTTTCTGCTGATGGAACTGGTCTGGTATCGCATGCTCTCGCCGCTCCTCGGCGGGACGACGTTCATGTTCGGATTGGTGCTGGCCATCGCTCTTCTGGGCATCGGCATCGGCGGCGCGCTCTACTCGTTCGGCAATCGCGAGCGCGTGGCCACGGCTACCGGTTTCGCGGTTACGTGCACGGCCGAGGCGCTGGCGATGATCGTTCCGTATGCGCTGGGCGACCGCATCGCCGTGTTCGCGAATGCGCTGCGAACGCTGCGCGTGTTCGGTTTCAGCGGGCACGTGATGGCATGGGCGCTCGTCACGACGGTGGCCGTGCTCCCCGCCGCGATCGTGGCCGGCTATCAGTTCCCGCTTCTGATCTCGCTCCTCGGCCGCGGACGCGAAAGCGTCGGCCGCGAAGTGGGGATGGCTTACGCGTGGAACACCGGCGGCTCCATCGCCGCCTCACTCCTCGGCAGCTTCGTGCTCATCCCCTGGCTCGGCGCGCGCGGCAGCTGGAAGCTGGCCGTGGCGACGCTGATCGCGCTCGGCGCGGTCACGCTCTTCTTCGCCATGCGCGAGTCGTATCGCCGCTTCGCGATCATCGCCGCCGGTTTCGCCATCGCTTCGCTCACGCTCATGTTCGCGCTCGGACCGACGTCGCTGTGGCGCCACTCCGGCATCGGCGCGGGACGCGCCATCGCGCCGTCCACGCCGAACGCACTGCGCGACTGGATGCACGGCACGCGTCACGCGACGCTGCTCGACAAGGACGGACGCGAGAGCAGCATCGCCTTGCTTGCGGGCGACGACCTCGGATTGATCGTGAACGGCAAGAGCGACGGCTCCGCGCGCGACGACGCGGGCACGCAGATCATGTCCGGCATCATCCCCGTGCTCCTGCATCCGCACGCGAAGAAGGCGCTGGTCATCGGCCTCGGCACCGGCACGACCTCAGGATGGATCGCCGATGCGCCGGGCGTCGAGCGCGTCGACGCGGTCGAGCTCGAGCCGGTGGTCGTCGACATCGCCTCGTACTTCAACCCCGTCAACCGCAACGCGCTTTCCAATCCGAAACACCGCACGTCGATTGCGGACGCGCGCGAGGTGCTGCTGACCACGCGCGAGAAATACGATCTCGTGTTCTCCGAGCCGTCCAATCCGTATCGCGCGGGCATCGCCTCGCTGTACACGCGCGACTTCTACTCCGCGACCGTGGACCGCCTGAATCCGAACGGCCTGTTCGTGCAGTGGGTGCAGATGTACGGCATCGACACGCGCACGATGAAGACGATCTACGCGACCATCAGCTCGGTCTTCCCGAACGTCGACACGTGGACGACGACCTCGGGCGACATCGTGCTGGTGGCCTCGCGCGAGCCGATCGT